>NZ_KV832472.1:0-47775 GCF_001837455.1 Streptococcus sp. HMSC068F04 | reverse complement strand
ACTTCTGAGGACTTTGTCTTCAATCTGAGAGGTTGAAAGACATTCAACCTCTTTATATTAATTATAACTGTTGAAGATAGATTACTAACACGCAAGTGTTGATTATTGTCTAATCAAGTAATCAAAGGCTCCAATAGCAGCTGTAGCACCAGAACCCATGGAGATAATGATTTGCTTGTAGGCGCTATCTGTACAGTCACCTGCAGCAAAAATACCAGGGATATTTGTTGAACCAAATTTATCAACGATAATTTCTTGGCGCTCATTGAGTTCAATACCACTATCTTTGAGCCAAGCAGTACTTGGTACAAGACCAATTTGAACAAAGACACCTTCAAGATCAAGATGTTTTTCTGCGTTTGTATCACGCTCAACGTAATTCAAACCAGTTACATGATCTTGACCAACAATTTCTTTGGTTGCAACGTTCTTAAGAATGGTTAGATTATCAGTTTTAGCAGCTCGTTCTTGTAAGACTTGATCCGCCTTTAATTCAGGTAAGAACTCTAAGACCGTAACATGTTTAGTAATGCCGGCTAAATCTAAAGCCGCTTCCAAACCTGAGTTACCACCACCGATAACTGCAACATTCTTCCCTTCAAATAGTGGACCATCGCAGTGTGGGCAGTAAGTAACACCTTTATTGCGGAATTCTTCCTCGCCAGGAACGTTGATATTACGCCATTTGGCTCCGAGAGCTAGGATAGCAGTTTTGGATTTTAAAACGGCACCATTAGCCAGTGTCACTTCAATAAGTTCTTTCTTTTCGATGCCAGTAGCTAATTGACTTTTGATGATATCAACATCATAAGATTTCGTATGCTCTTCAACTTGAGCCATTAACTTAGGACCTTCTGTATATAGCGTACCAATCATGTTCTCAATGCCGACTGTCTCGATAACTTGTCCACCAAAGGTTTCTGCTAAAAGACCAGTTTTTAAACCTTTACGGGCAGCATAGATGGCCGCACTGTTTCCAGCAGGACCACCACCAATAACCAAAACATCATAGACACCTTTATCAGCGAAAGCATCAGCATCAAGTGGTCCGTCCAATTTTTCAACAAGCTGTTCAATGGTTGCACGACCAGATGTAAATTCTTCTTGGTCTTTGTAAACCGTAGGAACAGACATGATACCTTTGGCTTTGACCTCATCCTGATACATACCACCTTCAATCATGGTGTGAGTGATATTTGGGTTCAAAACAGCCATTATATTAAAGGCTTGAACAACGTCTGGACAATTGTGACAAGTTAATGAAACATAAGTCTCTAAGTCGATGGGTTTATCAATCTTCTTGATACGTTCGATAGTGTCCTCATCAACTTTTGGTGGACGACCAGAAACTTGCAAGAGAGCTAAAATGAAAGATGTGAATTCGTGGCCCATTGGTAAGCCTGAGAAAATAACACGACTTTTTTGCCCTTTTTGTGCAATACCAAAACTAGGTTGACGTTTTAAATGTGTTGATTCAAGACTAATGCGGTCAGACATAGCGGCAATCTCGTCAAGAAATTCCTTCACTTTTCGAGAATTATCATCATCCCCTAAATCTGTTTGTAATACAATATCAGATTCTAGTAAATTTAAATATTGTGCTAATTGCGTCTTGATTTCTTTATCTAAGACCATGGATACCCCCTGGTTGTTAAATTTTACCTACAAGATCTAAGCTAGGAGTAAGTGTTTCAGCTCCTTCTTTCCATTTGGCTGGACAAACTTCACCTGGATGTTGACGAATATATTGAGCAGCACGAACTTTATCAATAAGAGTGCTTGCATCACGTCCAATACCATCAGCGTTAATTTCCATCATTTGGATAACGCCATCTGGATCAATGATAAATGTACCACGTTGTGCGAGGCCATCTTCTCCAAGAACATCAAAGCCTTGTGAGATGTGGTGTGAAGGATCTCCAATCATAGGATAAGTAATAGTTCCAACAACATCTGAGTCATCATGCCAAGCTTTGTGAACAAAGTGAGTATCAGTAGAGACAGAGTAAACCTCTACACCAAGAGATTTAAGAGCTTCATATTGTTCTTGAAGGTCACCGAGTTCAGTTGGGCAGACAAATGAGAAATCTGCAGGGTAGAAGCAGAAAACAGCCCATTTTCCTTTAACATCTTCATCTGTAACAGTAATGAATTCCCCGTTGTGGTAAGCTTGTGCTGAAAATTCAATAATTTCTTTTCCGACTAATGACAAAATAATGTCCTCCTCTATTTTTGATAGCCTAATTATAAACAAAATACTTATCAACCTCAAAGAAAACGATTGCAATTTTAATACGGGTGAATTTTTTCTAATGGTCAGACTGATTTTAGAGCTTGTCAAATGTCACTTTTTTTGATAAACTACTATAGTTGCGTAAAGTGACAAATACTCATTCTAAGCCGATTGTGGTCTTGTTGCCGCAGGGTGGGACTGCAAGTCTAAAGCTTAGAAGAGGAAAAAACAATTTTTAAGGAGAAATACTCATGGCAGTAATTTCAATGAAACAACTTCTTGAGGCTGGTGTTCACTTCGGTCACCAAACTCGTCGCTGGAATCCTAAGATGGCTAAGTACATCTTCACAGAACGTAACGGAATCCACGTTATCGACTTGCAACAAACTGTAAAAATGGCTGATACAGCTTACGAATTCGTTCGTGAAGCAGCAGCTAACGATGCAGTAATCTTGTTCGTTGGTACTAAAAAACAAGCAGCTGAAGCAGTAGCTGAAGAAGCAACTCGTGCTGGTCAATACTACATCAACCACCGTTGGTTGGGTGGTACTCTTACAAACTGGGATACTATCCAAAAACGTATCGCTCGTTTGAAAGAAATCAAACAAATGGAAGCTGATGGAACTTTCGAAGTTCTTCCTAAGAAAGAAGTTGCACTTCTTAACAAACAACGTGCACGTCTTGAAAAATTCTTGGGTGGTATCGAAGATATGCCTCGCATTCCAGATGTAATCTACATCGTTGACCCACACAAAGAACAAATCGCTGTTAAAGAAGCTAAAAAACTTGGTATCCCAGTTGTAGCGATGGTTGATACAAACGCTGATCCAGATGAGATCGATGTAATCATCCCAGCTAACGATGACGCTATCCGTGCCGTTAAATTGATCACTTCAAAAATGGCTGATGCTATCATCGAAGGTAACCAAGGTGAAGATGCTTCTGCAGATTTCCAAGAAGCAGCTGCAGCTGATTCAATCGAAGAAATCGTTGAAGTTGTCGAAGGTGACAACAACTAATCTTTAAGATTGGTTTGGGCTCGATGCCCACTAAAGATACGACAAACACCTAAGGGGCGGGGCTCAGCCCTGCCCCTTAGTTTGATAAAATAAATTTGGAGAAAAACAAAATGGCAGAAATTACAGCTAAACTTGTTAAAGAATTGCGTGAAAAATCTGGTGCTGGTGTCATGGACGCTAAAAAAGCATTGGTTGAAGTTGAAGGTGATATCGAAAAAGCGATCGAATTGCTTCGCGAAAAAGGTATGGCTAAAGCAGCTAAGAAAGCTGACCGTGTTGCAGCTGAAGGTTTGACTGGTGTTTACGTTAACGGTAACGTTGCAGCAGTTGTTGAAGTTAATGCTGAAACTGACTTCGTTGCGAAGAACGCTCAATTCGTTGAGTTGGTAAACGAAACAGCTAAAGTAATTGCTGAAGGTAAACCAGCTAACAACGAAGAAGCACTTGCATTGACTATGCCTTCAGGTGAAACTCTTGAAGCTGCATACGTAACTGCTACAGCTACTATCGGTGAAAAGATTTCATTCCGTCGTTTTGCAGTTGTTGAGAAAACTGATGCGCAACACTTCGGAGCTTACCAACACAACGGTGGACGTATCGGTGTTGTTTCAGTTATCGAAGGTGGAGATGACGCTCTTGCAAAACAAATCTCAATGCACATTGCAGCGATGAAACCAACTGTTCTTTCATACACTGAATTGGACGAACAATTTGTTAAAGATGAATTGGCACAACTTAACCACGCTATCGATCAAGATAACGAAAGCCGCGCTATGGTTAACAAACCAGCTCTTCCACACCTTAAATATGGTTCTAAAGCTCAATTGACTGATGCTGTTCTTGCTCAAGCTGAAGAAGATATCAAAGCTGAGTTGGCTGCTGAAGGTAAACCAGAAAAAATCTGGGATAAAATCATCCCAGGTAAAATGGACCGCTTCTTGCTTGACAACACTAAAGTTGACCAAGCATACACACTTCTTGCTCAAGTTTACATCATGGACGACAGCAAAACAGTTGAAGCTTACCTTGAATCAGTAAACGCTTCAGTAGTAGAATTCGTTCGCTTTGAAGTTGGTGAAGGTATCGAAAAAGCATCTAACGACTTTGAATCAGAAGTTGCAGCTACAATGGCAGCAGCTCTTAACAACTAATTCTAGTTGCTAGATAAAAAGAAAAGAAGTTACGTGAATGAATCGTAGCTTCTTTTTTGTTGCTATTAAAAAAACGTCTGAGCATGCCCCAGACGTTGAAAAACTAATTAATGAGCGAAGGTATTTACACCAAGTAGAAGAGAGAGTGTTCCCATGATGATACCTGCAAGGATAACCCCAAGCATAACAGCAATAACACTACGTTTAAAGTCCCAATCTAGGATAGATGCTGCTAAGGTACCAGTCCAAGCTCCTGTTCCTGGAAGCGGAATTCCCACAAAAAGTAGAAGGGCCCAGAAGATTCCCTTATCTCCGGCAGCTTTTTCAAGTTTTTGGCCACCACTGTGACCTTTTTTAAGACACCAGGTAAAGAAGCCACCAATTAGAGGTTTGTCTGCCCCCCATTCGAGAACACGGCGGGCGAAGAAAAAGATAATTGGAACTGGAATCATGTTCCCAATGACACAAAGAATTAGGGCTTGCCACCAAGGAATACCTGAGGCGATAGCGACAGGTACGGCTCCACGGAGCTCAACTAAAGGAATCATAGAGATTAAGAGTGCAATGATGTATTTCATGAGTAACCTTTCATAGGGAAATAAAATAAGAGATAAGACTCAAAGTGAGATGAGCTTTATCAAGAGTGATAAGACTAGTACTACTGCGAAAGTGCTAAAAAGTACTTGTTGGATTAGGTGGGTTTCAGCCTGTTAAAGTGGATAGAAAATTTGAATCAAACACCTTAAGTTACCTAATATTCCAGTCTTATTTATTGTATCTTATATGGTCTCTAATGACAACTTTAAAAAGCTTTTTGAAGGTATAGTTTCCCATGAGCTGACATTTTTGGTATAATAATAGTCAGTTATAGTCAAATTAGACTGGAGGAATTAAGATGGCAAGAAATACATCAGATAGTATAGAAGAATATATTAAAGAATTGCTGGGCCAGTCTGGAATTGCTGAGATTCAACGCTCGAACTTAGCAGATACTTTTCAAGTTGTACCGAGTCAGATTAACTATGTTATTAAGACTCGTTTTACAGAAAGTCGTGGTTATATTGTTGAGAGTAAACGTGGAGGTGGCGGTTATATTCGTATCGTCAAGGTCAGATTCTCCGACAAGCACCACATGATTAATGATTTGCTTCAGAACTTGGCAGATCAGCTCAGCGAGCAGGTATTTACAGACTTGATTCAGTTGCTTTTTGATGAAAAAATCATTACTGAACGTGAGGGAAATTTGATTTTAGCAACTGCTAGTGATGATGTTTTAGGCGAAGATGCGGCTACTATTCGTTCGCGTATTCTACGCTCGCTATTACTTAGATTGGATAGAAAAGGAAATTAGATGACGACATATTCAAGAAAAATGCAGGCCATTTTCCATCGTGCTCAGCTTGAGGCAGAGCGTTTTGGAAGTCCTTTCTTGGAGACTTGGCATGTGCTTCTCGCTATGGTTGAGGTTCCAGGATCTGTAGCCTACCTAACATTTACTGATTTTGAGGACCGTATTCGTGCGGAAGAGATTGAGACCGCTGCTGTACTAGCGATGGAGAAAAGTCCAAAAGACTTGTCTGAATCAGATATTATCGATTTACGTGCACAGTCACATGCTTTAGAGGTTATGTTGCAAGAGGCAGAGGGAATTGCTAGTGTGACTGGTGCTGTAGAGGTAGGGTCTGAACATGTATTGATGGCCTTCCTTCTTCATAAGGATTTGATGGTTTGTCGTCTCCTTGAAGTTGCTGGTTTTCAATATAAGGATGACAGCGATAAGCCTCGTATTATCGATTTACGACGTTCTTTGGAGCGTTACGCAGGTCTTAGTAAGCAAGATTTGAAGGCCATTCATGACCTTCGTAAGCCTAAAAAATCAAAGGCATCAGGAAATTTTGCTAATATGATGCAGCCTCCTCAATCTTCTACTGGGGAACTGTCAGATTATACCAAAGACTTAACGGCAGTAGCCGAATTAGATGCTCTTGATCCTGTTATTGGACGTGAGAAAGAAATTTCACGCATGATTCAGGTTTTGAGTCGTAAAACGAAGAATAACCCAGTTCTTGTGGGTGAAGCAGGTGTTGGTAAGACGGCACTTGCGCTTGGCTTAGCACAGCGTATTGCTTCAGGCGAAGTACCTTTTGAGTTGGCTGATATGCGTATCTTAGAGCTTGATATGATGAGTGTGGTTGCAGGAACACGTTTCCGTGGCGATTTCGAAGAACGTATGAATCAGATCATTGATGAGATTGAAGCTGATGGAAAAATCATTCTTTTTATTGACGAATTGCATACGATTATTGGTTCTGGTTCAGGTATTGATAGCACCTTAGATGCGGCGAATATTTTGAAACCCGCTCTAGCACGTGGAACTCTTCATATGGTTGGAGCAACTACTCAAGCTGAGTACCAGAAGCATATTGAGAAAGATGCAGCTCTTTCTCGCCGTTTTGCTAAGATTACAATTGAGGAGCCAAGTGTACCTGAGGCGATTGATATTCTAAAAGGCCTACGTTCGTCTTATGAAGACTATCATCGTGTAACGATTACTGATGAGGCGGTTGAGACAGCAGTCAAGGCAGCCCACCGTTATTTGACGAGTAAAAACTTGCCTGACTCTGCCATTGATCTTTTAGATGAAGCGAGTGCAACTGTTCAAGGTCGTATCAAAAAAGAAGCCAAACGTGAGATAACGCCTTTGGATGAAGCGCTTCTATCTGGTGATATGAAGGCTGCTGTTAAACAATATAAAGCTAGCCAAAAAGCAAAATCACCAGAACCTGCCTTGGTAGATGCAGATCAGATTATGCAAACCCTTAGTCGTCTATCAGGTATTCCTGTTGAGAAGATGACTCAGGCAGATAGCAAGCGTTACTTGAATCTGGAAGCAGAGCTTCATAAACGTGTTATTGGTCAAGACGAAGCAGTTTCAGCGATTAGTCGTGCTATTCGTCGTAACCAGTCAGGTATTCGTACTGGCAAACGTCCGATTGGTTCCTTCATGTTCCTTGGACCTACTGGTGTTGGTAAGACAGAATTGGCCAAGGCTTTGGCGGAAGTTCTCTTTGATGATGAGTCAGCTTTGCTTCGCTTTGACATGTCAGAATACATGGAAAAATTTGCGGCTAGCCGACTTAACGGTGCTCCTCCAGGTTACGTTGGATATGATGAGGGCGGTGAATTAACAGAGAAAGTTCGCAATAAGCCTTACTCAGTTCTTCTCTTTGACGAGGTGGAAAAGGCTCACCCAGATATTTTCAACATCCTCTTACAGGTTTTGGATGATGGTGTCTTGACAGATAGTCGAGGTCGTAAAGTCGACTTCTCAAATACCATTATCATTATGACTTCGAACTTGGGAGCGACTGCTCTTCGTGATGATAAGACTATTGGATTTGGTGCTCAAGATATTTCTCATAATCACCAAGCAATGCAGTCACGTATCATGGAAGAACTTAAGAAGGCCTACCGTCCAGAGTTTATCAACCGTATTGATGAGAAGGTTGTCTTCCATAGTCTAGAGGAAGAGCAACTTCGTGAGATTGTCAAGATTATGATGAAACCGTTGGTATCAGCTTTGGCTGAAAAAGGGATTGACTTGAAATTCCAACCAGCTGCTCTCAAGCATTTAGCTAAAGATGGCTATGATGTTGAGATGGGTGCTCGTCCATTACGTCGCACGATTCAAACTCAAGTGGAGGACAAGTTATCTGAGCTCTTACTAGGTGGTCAAGTAGTTAGTGGACAAACTCTTAAAATCGGCTGCTCGAAAGATAAATTAACCTTTACAGTAGTGTAAAAATCAAACAAATAGACAGATTACAGGTGTAGTCTGTCTTTTTTTGTGTCAATAGGAGTCAAGATAGAGTCAATCTTTCTGTAAAGATGGGGTAAAAGAAAAAGCCGAGCAAAGCTCGACTGTAATAATTAGAGTTTTTCGTTGACAAAGTTGACAAAGTGATTCCACCAGACCTTGAGGAAGAAGCTTTTCTTAACTTCTTTACCAGCAACCAGTTCCATGCTAGGCATACCTTGGTTAGGCAAGTAACCTTCTCCTACAAGTGACTTATCTTCAAAGGTAGCAGTTCCAACCTTGTCACTTGAGTTGACAGGGGCTTGGACTTGATTTGTAGTAACTTTAATATGTTTACTATTGTTAGCATCTATTTTTTGGATGATATTAAAGTCAGACTTAGCAACAGCAGTGACTTGCTTAGATTTCCCATCAAGGACAGGGGCTTGGCTTTTACCGATGGCTTGTCCTTTTTTGGCAATGGTCTTGCTTTCCCAATGATAGACTACGTAATTAAGTAGGTCATTGGTTGCAGTGAAACGGGCGTAGTCATCAGTATCGGTATTATCAGCATTCAAAATGACTGTGATAATGCTCATGCCACTTTCATTTGAGTGGGCCACGAAGGAAGCACCGGCTAAATCAGTGGTCCCTGTTTTTAGGCCATCCACTCCTTTACGGTAACTAGGTTGTCCCTTGAGCATATAGTTGAAGGTTTTGAGTTTGTTGACACCATCAAAATCAGCTTCAGTTTTTTTAGTGATATCGAGAATTTCAGGATATTCTTTCACTACGTGTTGTGCAATGATAGCAACATCTTTAGCACTCATGGTATTTTCTTCGTCTGATTTAGAGCCTGGATAGATATTGTCACCTAAGTAAGAATTATTGAGACCAGAGGCATTGACAATCTTGGCATCAGTGATACCCCAATCTTTAAGTTGGGCTTTCATCATGTCGACAAACTTACTTTCGGTTCCTCCGATTTCCTCGGCTAGAGCAATAGATGCACTGTTGGCACTGGAAATAAGAGTTGCGTCAAGAAGTTGTTTGACAGTGTATTTGCGGGCGTCTAGTGGAATATTAGATACTCCGGTACTGACAGTTAGTTCAAAGGGGTAGTCAGAAATGTCAACTTTGCTGTTCCACTTGAGGTCTCCCTGATCTACCGCTTTATAAACCATATAGGCTGTTAGAAGCTTGGTAATAGAGCCAATCCCCGTAGAGGTGGTTGCATCTTTTTCGTATAAAATTTTGCCAGTATTAGCTTCGACAGCGATGGCATGTTTGGCTGCGGCATTATATCCTTTTTTCTTATCTGCTGCAAAAGCAGGGGCTACGCTTCCCAGACAGAGTAAGAAGGTCATCATAAGCGTAATCAGTTTTTTCATGGTTTGTTCCTTCATGTGTTTTGGATATTTATTATACCACATTTTGAGAGGAACTTAAGGTGTTGAGAAGGAGCTTTTACTTACAAGAATAATTTTTAAAGCAAGATAAAACTACCTTTTGATATCTAAAAGGTAGTTTTGTGTTTACTTGTTTCCTGTAAAGAAATTAACGATATGGTTCCACCAAACTTTTAAGAAGAAACTTTTCTTGATAGATTGGTTAGCTGTTACAGAAATTTGAGGTGGATCAGAGATGTAACCTGTTCCAACGAGATCCTTATCATCAAAGGTCGCTGTTCCAATAGTGTCATCTTTTTTGATAGGGGCTGTTATAGTTTTTGCTTTGATTTTAACAGCATCATTTTTGCTGTTTATTTTTTGAACGACTGTAAGGTCTGACTCGAGTTTAGCAGAGATGGTTTGACTGTCTCCATCGGCTACCTTAATATCATTTTTCTTGACGATTTGTCCCTTGGTGTTGAGGGTTTTGATTTTCCAGTTTTGAGTCACATAATCTAGCAACTCATTTGTGGCCGTGAATCTGGCTGCTTCATCTTCTCCGCCATTGTCCGCATTCATAACAACGGTAATTAAACTCATGCCATTTTCATTGGCGTGGGCTACAAAGGATGCCCCTGCAAGTTCAGTTGTTCCAGTCTTGAGTCCATCAACGCCTTCACGGTAGTTGTCTTGCCCCTCCAACATGTAGTTGTGCGTCGTTAATTTGTTGTTACCTTCGAAATCAGTTTCGGTTTGCTTGGTGATTTCAAGTACCTGAGGATAGTCTTTGATGAGGTGGTCTGCAATAATGGCAACATCTAGAGCGCTCATAGTATTTTCGTCATCTGCTTTAGAGCCAGGATAGCGGTTATCCCCAAGGTATTTATTGTTTAGGCCAGAAGCGTTAAATAATTTAGCATCTGTAATGCCCCATTCTTTAAGTTGGGCTGTCATAGTGTCAACAAAGGCACTCTCTGATCCTGAGATTTTTTCAGCTAGAGCAATAGCAGCACTGTTAGCGCTGGAAATGAGGGTGGCATCCAGGAGCTGTTTAACAGTGTATTTTCGGGAATCTAGTGGGACATTTGAAACTTCTGAATCAACGGTTAAGTTGAAAGGATAGTCTGAAATATCTACTTCAGTGTCCCAGGTAATTTTTCCTTGGTCAACTGCTTTATAGACCATGTAGGCTGTTAGGATTTTAGTCATTGAAGCCACACCATCAGGAGTAGTGGCGTCCTTTTCATAGAGGACTTTCCCAGTAGTTGCTTCGATAGCAATCGCATGTTTAGCAGAAACATTGAAGTTATCTGTCTGTTCTTGTGCTAGAGCAGGTGTTACTAGGCCTAGTAAGATTAAGGCAATCATAATGATGTGTTGTAATTTTTTCATAGTCATTCCTTTGTCTCTCATAAGTGTTTATTATATCACAAAACGACTTAAATATCTGAGAGAAAGGGAGACTTGGGCGCTAACTTATGCCGGAGCTCTGCCATTTTTGACTATATTATGGTAAAATGAAAGTTATATCAAATGAATGACATAAAGTTGACCGGTTCGTTTTTTTAAGGGCTGGTCATGGATAAAAAGAGGGATCAAACATGGCTAAACAAACTTTTGAGATGACCTTTGCAGGACGCCCGCTTGTCGTTGAAGTTGGGCAGGTAGCCAAGCAGGCTAATGGTGCTGTCGTCGTGCGTTATGGAGATACAACTGTATTATCAACAGCTGTTATGTCTAAAAAGATGGCAACTGCAGATTTCTTTCCTTTACAGGTTAATTATGAGGAAAAAATGTATGCAGCTGGTAAGTTCCCGGGTGGCTTTAATAAGCGTGAGGGTCGTCCTTCAACAGATGCCACTTTGACTGCTCGCCTCATCGACCGTCCTATTCGTCCTATGTTTGCGGAGGGCTTTCGTAACGAAGTTCAAGTCATTAACACCGTCCTCTCTTATGATGAGAATGCTAGTGCTCCGATGGCGGCTATGTTTGGGAGTTCTTTAGCTCTTTCTATCTCTGATATTCCTTTCAATGGTCCGATTGCTGGGGTTCAAGTGGCCTATGCTGCAGAAGATTTCATCATCAACCCAAGTGCAGCGGATAAGGAAGTTTCACTTTTAGATTTGACAGTGGCAGGTACCAAGGAAGCTATCAATATGGTAGAGTCAGGTGCCCAGGAATTGTCTGAGGATATTATGTTGCAAGCACTCTTGAAGGGACATGAGGCTATTCAAGAGTTGGTTGATTTCCAAAATTATATCGTTGCAGCTGTTGGCAAGGAAAAGGCTGAGGTTGAACTTCTACAAGTTGATGCTGATTTGAAAGTCGAAATCGAAACAGCTTATTATGATCAATTAGCTAAGGCTGTTCAGGTGGAAGAAAAACTGGCGCGTGAAGCAGCAACCCAGGCTGTAAAAGAAGAGGTCCTCGCTTCTTATCAAGAACGCTTTGCGGAAGATGAGGATAAGGAAACTATTCTGCGTGATGTAGCAGAAATCCTTGAGCAGATGGAACATGCTGAAGTGCGTCGTTTGATTACAGAAGACAAGGTTCGTCCAGATGGTCGTCGTGTGGATGAAATCCGTCCTTTGGACGCAGAGATTGACTTTCTTCCTAAGGTTCATGGTTCAGGTCTCTTTACACGTGGTCAAACTCAAGCCTTGTCAGTTTTGACTTTGGCACCTATGAGTGATACACAACTTGTTGATGGTTTGGATCCAGAGTATAAGAAACGTTTCCTTCACCACTATAATTTCCCTCAGTATTCAGTGGGTGAAACAGGGCGTTATGGTGCGCCAGGCCGACGTGAGATTGGTCACGGAGCCTTGGGTGAACGTGCCCTTGCTCAGGTTCTCCCAAGTGTTGAAGAGTTCCCTTATGCTATCCGTTTGGTAGCAGAAGTCTTGGAGTCAAATGGTTCTTCATCACAAGCTTCTATTTGTGCAGGAACCTTGGCTCTTATGGCTGGTGGTGTACCTATTAAGGCACCTGTTGCAGGGATAGCCATGGGACTTATCTCAGATGGTACTAACTACACTGTCCTAACTGATATTCAAGGTTTGGAAGATCATTTTGGAGATATGGACTTTAAGGTGGCTGGTACACGTCAAGGAATTACAGCTCTTCAGATGGATATTAAGATTTCGGGTATTACACCGGCCATTCTCGAAGAGGCTTTGGCTCAAGCAAAGGTAGCTCGTTTTGAAATTCTTGATGTTATTGAGTCAGCAATCGCTGAGCCACGTCCAGAATTGGCACCAACAGCACCTAAGATTGACAGTATTCAGATTCCTGTTGACAAGATCAAGGTTGTCATCGGTAAAGGTGGCGAAACTATTGACAAGATTATCGCTGAGACTGGTGTCACTATTGATATTGATGAAGAAGGTCTTGTTCAGATTTTCTCTAGTGATCAGGATGCTATTAACCGTGCTAAAACTATCATCTCCGATCTTGTACGTGAAGCTAAGGTTGGAGAGGTTTACACTGTACCCGTTGTGCGTATTGAAAAGTTCGGTGCCTTCGTCCACCTTTTCAATAAGACAGATGCTCTCATCCACATCTCAGAACTAGCTTGGGAACGTACTGAGCATGTCGAAGATGTGGTTAAAGTTGGGGGTACGGTAACTGTTAAAATTATCAAAATCGATGAAAAAGGACGTATTGATGCCTCAATCAAGGCCTTGCTTCCTAAGCCTGAAAAACTTGATGATGGGGAAAATGGAGGAGAGCATCGTCACCGCCGTCGTTCTCATCATAAACCACGCCACCATGATGAAAGTGGTGAAGCACCGAAAAATCCTGATAAATCAGAAACGAAAGAACAGACAGAAGAATGACAGAAAATCAAGAATTGCAAGCTTTTGATGAAACTCTAAAAGAATTTTTAAAGGAACCAGACCACTTTTTAACCAGTCTGGCTTTGGTTAATTACCTACAACGTACTCCCGTCTTGGCTGCTCAAGACCTCTACGCAGTTGAAGTGGAAGGAAAGAAGGTTGTTCCTGTCTTCACCAATGAACAGGACCTACAATCTTTCAAAGCTACTCAGGAGAGTGCTCGAGAACAAATTTGGATAGAACGTTCGAGCTTAGATGTTTTAACACAACTTGTTCAGGCAGAGCTTTTTGGTCTTGCTTTCAATTTAAAAGAGGATGGTGACTTCTCAAATACCACTCTTTTTGCAAGCAGTGAACTCATCCAGTTTATCAACTATTTCACTCAGACCCTTAATAATCTTTTGGGTGAGGAAAATCAAAAGGCAGCTCCTAAAGATAAGATTTATCTTGTTCCAGCCTTCGTTCACAAACGCGAGGAAGATGGCCAGGATGACCGTCTCTTTGCGACCATGTCGAATGCAGAGGGACAGAGTTATGTGCCTGTGTTTACGAACTTAACGAGCTTTGCAAAATGGTACGGTAACGAGACTTTTGGCCTACCTTTCCGTAAGGCTAAAGGGACGATTTTGCAATGGCCACTGTCAGAAATTTACCAGCCTTCAACAGGTGAAAATGAGTTGGATAAGGTTCAAGGTGTTGTCATCAATCCGTTTGATGAGCAGCCTGAGTTAGTCGACTGGTCTTATTTTAAAGGGGATGGCGAGTAGACCTAGTGTTAGTAGCTTTCCACTTTAAAGAATAATAGGCCACAGCAAACAATAATAACAATAATGATGTAAGGAGTGACCTAAATGGGTTGGTGGAAAGAAAGTATTGATATAGTAAAGAAAAATGACCCGGCAGCTCGGACGAGTTTGGAGGTTCTTTTAACCTACCCTGGCTTAAAAGCCTTGGCTGCTCATCGTATCTCACATTTTCTCTGGCGCCACCATTGTCGACTCTTAGCGCGTATGCATAGTCAGTTTTGGCGCTTTTGGACTCAGATTGAGATTCACCCAGGGGCTCAGATCGCTGAAGGAGTCTTTATTGACCATGGCTCTGGCCTTGTTATTGGTGAAACAGCTGTTGTGGAGAAGGGCGCTATGCTTTACCACGGTGTCACTTTAGGTGGTACTGGTAAAGATGTGGGAAAACGTCACCCAACCGTTCGTGAGGGTGCCTTGGTTTCAGCCCATGCTCAGGTCATAGGCCCTATTGAGATTGGAAAGAATGCTAAGGTCGGTGCGGCAGCTGTGGTTGTTGCGGATGTCCCAGAAGATGTTACAGTCGTTGGTGTTCCTGCTAAGGTTGTGCGTGTTCATGGTCAAAAGGATGAAGAAGTTATCCACGATATTGAAGAAGGTCGTGAATACTATAGCGAAAAGCTAGAAGACCTTCTAAAAGCAGCTAGCTTTCATTCATCACGTCTATAAGGAAAGGAAACGATGAAACTCTTTAGTTCAAAGGTGACTCGATTGACGGTTGTGGGTCCTCTTGCTCTTGTTTACATTGCTTTACATAGAGCAGACTATAGTATGGCCGCCTTATGGTTTTGCATTGCTCTGTTATGGGCCGGTCTTGTTTTTAAGCAACGACACAAGTGAGATTTGAGTAATGAAAAAATTCTTCAAGGACAATCCTTTTTTGGTCTTCTATATAGTTGGGAGTTTTCTTTCAGCTATGTCTCTCTTAGCTCAAGGTCAGCTAGATGCGGCTATTTGGATTATCATTCTCGTTATACTCTTGTGTTTGTACCTAAACCATATCAAAGATAAAAAATAGTTTCCAGTTAATTGAAAGGAATCTCTAGTGATTAAAATTTATGATACGATGACGCGTTCGCTCCGTGATTTTGTACCTTTGACAGAAAATGTTGTCAATATGTATGTCTGCGGACCAACAGTTTACAATTACATTCATATCGGAAATGCCCGTTCAGCAGTAGCTTTTGATACTATTCGTCGTTATTTTGAGTATTGTGGCTACACAGTCAACTATATTTCCAACTTTACGGATGTAGATGATAAGATCATCAAGGCAGCCAATGAAGCTGGTATTTCAACTAAGGAATTGTCGGACAAGTTTATCGCGGCCTTTATGGAAGATACCGGACAACTTGGCATCAAACCAGCGACACAAAATCCACGTGTTATTAACTACATGGATGAAATCATTGCATTCGTGTCAACCTTGGTTGACAAAGGATTTGCCTATGTCTCTGAAGGTGATGTTTACTTCCGAGTAGCTAAGTCAAACAACTATGCTAAATTGGCTAACAAGACCTTGGAAGATCTTGAAATTGGTGCAAGCGGACGTACGGATGCTGAAACAGAACGTAAGGAAAATCCTCTAGATTTTGCCCTTTGGAAAGCTGCTAAAGAGGGAGAAGTTTCTTGGGATAGCCCATGGGGACCTGGTCGTCCTGGTTGGCACATCGAATGTTCTGTTATGGCGACTGAAATCCTTGGAGATACTATCGATATTCATGGTGGAGGGGCAGACCTTGAGTTTCCACACCATACCAATGAAATTGCCCAATCCGAAGCCAAAACTGGCAAGACCTTTGCTAACTACTGGATGCATAATGGTTTTGTCAATGTGGATAATGAAAAAATGTCAAAATCCTTGGGTAACTTCGTGACCGTTCATGATATGCTTCAAACGGTTGATGGTCAAGTGCTTCGCTTCTTCCTAGCAACACAACAGTATCGTAAACCAATTAACTTTACAGAAAAAGCTATCCATGATGCTGAAGTCAATCTTAAGTATTTGAAAAATACCCACAGTCTTCCGTTGACAGAACAGGTGAATCAAGCTGAGTTGCAAACTTATCTTGACGCCTTCCAAGAAGCTATGGATGATGATTTTAATACGGCAAACGGAGTGACTGTTCTGTTTGACATGGCTAAATGGATTAATTCAGGCAATTATGATCAAACCGTTAAGGATGCTTTTGAAAAAATGCTCCAAGTCTTCGGTATTGTTTTCGAAGAAGAAGTCCTTGATGAAGATATCGAAAAACTCATTGAAGAGCGTCAAGCGGCGCGTGCCAACAAGGACTTTGCGACAGCAGACCGCATTCGTGATGAGTTAGCTGCTCAAGGTATCAAACTTCTTGATACCAAGGAGGGCGTGAGGTGGACACGTGACTAAACATCTTGATGTCAACCTTATTAATGGTATTGCTCTCGCTTTTGAGGGAGATGCTGTTTATTCCTTGTACATTCGCCGTCACCTGATTTTTCAAGGTCAGACCAAGCCAAACCAACTGCACCGTCTAGCTACACGCTATGTTTCAGCTAAGGCCCAGGCTAGTCTCATTGAAAAAATGCTGGAGCAAGAGCTTTTGACTGAAAAAGAGCTAGACATCTATAAACGAGGTCGTAATGCGAATAGCCATACCAAGGCTAAAAATACAGATGTTATTACTTATAAAATGTCAACAGGCTTCGAAGCAGTCATGGGCTATCTTCATATGACAGAGGATATCGCTCGCTTAGAGGAACTGATTGCTTGGTGTATTGACGAAGTTGAAAAAGAAATCTAAAAATTCTGCCGAGAGCAGGATTTTTTGTTTAAAGGCTATAAAAATTGTAACAGTTAGCCAGAGTTTCAAAATTTAGATTATTTGATAATCAAAGTAATTCGGCGTCTTGACAATAAAAAATAAGATGAAACTAATATTTAGCACCTTGAAAATGAGAAAGTTAAGGGATGTCTGACACGTGTAAAACCCCGATATAATAGCGTTTTTTAATAAAACTAATTTGACAGAAAGTAAAAAAAAAGTCTATAATATTAGTAAATGAGGCCATCTAAAAAATGAGGAGGTGAATGGAAATAGCTAAGAAAAAAGTTTTCTATACAACTTTTGCTGCTTTGATTTTATCTAGCTTTACGCTTCAAACAGGTAAAGCAGATGAAGTTCAGGTAAAACCTGATGAAGCTAAAATAGATTATGTTAATAGTGAGGCACCGGCTCCAGTTGCTCCTCAGGCTGATTTTTCTTCAGTAGGAGCTAAGGCAGAGTCAGCGAGTCAAGTAAGTTCAGTAGTGACCTCAACGTCACTGATGGTTGTCTCCTCAAGTGAGACAGATGAGGGGCTTCTTGAGGTACATTCTCAAGTTGATATCGTGGAGACTAGTGTTTCTACGACGACACCTCATTCAGAAGAGGCTCGTGCCCAGGCTTTTGGTGAGGATCGATCAGTAGCGGCATCTGAACGAGGAGATGCAAACCCAACATCTGATTCTGAACAAGCAAAACCAAATATTGTGCTTACTTATGATAAGTCTCATGAGGCTACAGCGACTGCAGAGTCTCAAGCTGTGACTTCAATGTATAAGAGTGAAAGCACACTATACACATCTGAACTTGCTGGAAATACACATGCAGTTATAGAAAAATCAGAGTATTCTTCACTGGATTCTCATACGACATCTGTAAGTGCGACTCCTACTAGCCAAGCTATTGCAACTTCTGAAGTCGCTTCTGAGTCTGCAAGCACTGCAAGCTCTCTTGCATCTACGGCTCCAGAAACGAGTCAGTTAAATAATAATTCAGAAGATAGCTTAACTGTCCTTACGGTTGGCTGGAAAGATTCATCATCAACTTCTGAGGTCTTTGAAACTTCTGTAGTGGTTTCTATGTTGCAAAGTGAGAGTTTGACCTATTCGTCAGAGGTAACCTTTACGGATGGACTTACTTCAGAAATCTTAGCAACTCCAATCACTTCTGAAGTTTATACCGTTGTTCCAAAACGAGACAGTACTGGAGCGCTTCTTGAAGATCAACCTGCTGTTACAGGGAATACAGATATTCTTTATTTAGCACGTGGTGAAATCTTTAACGTCAACTTTGATGTTAACAAGATGGAAGGTAAGAAGATTAAGGGCCTTAATCTAGTCCTTGATGGCAAACAAATTCATCACAGTTACTTTGTTGAAGGAACTCTGGATGAGGTCAATGCTGGTTTGAGTGCCTACCATTTGGCAGAGCAAACAACTGGTATTCATAAAATGACCTTTGAGTTGATTGATACGAATAACAATATTCATTACCTGACACAAACCTTCAGTGTCTTCAATGAAGGTGAGCGTCCAGTGACACCTGATAGTTACCGTAGGAATCAGTATTCATCAACAACGACTGTACCGGTTACTTATAATACCAGTGCAAATAGCTACACTGAAACAGCCAATCATATACAAGCTACGGCTGTTAATGAGTTGGCTGAGACAACTAGAGCGCTAACACAGCAATTGGCAGAACAAATTGCTGAGGTTTTGAGTGGTTGGTCTTCAGCGATTTCTGGAAATAGTTCAACAAGCACAGGTTCAATTGATATCTTCCAAGCAGCAGGTAAAACCATTACTCAAGCTGCGAGAAAGATTGCAGAATCAATCTCAGATCCAGATACAATTGGTAAGCAAGCTTTGGCTGCTGCAACTGTTGTTCTCGTTCTTCTAGTGCTTTACCTAGCAGCAATTACATTTATTTAACATGCTTTGCCCTCGTAAGAGGGCTTTTTTTATGATAGAATTAGCTTATGAAAACAACTAAAGAATCAAGTCTAGACATTGTTTATGGTGTGCATGCCGTAACAGAGAGTCTGGAAGCAAATACTGGTAATAAACTCTATATTCAAGATGATCTTCGAGGGAAAAATGTTGATGCTATTAAGGCTTTGGCAGCTGAAAAGAAGGTTTCCATCTCTTGGACACCTAAGAAAACCCTGTCTGATATGACAGGTGGAGCTGTGCATCAAGGTTTTGTTCTTCGTGTGTCAGAGTTCGCTTATTCTGAACTCTCAGTTATTATGGATAAGGCTGAACAAGAGGAGAATCCTCTAGTCCTCATTTTAGATGGACTCAACGATCCTCATAACTTTGGTTCTATCCTACGTACAGCTGATGCTACTCAGGTGACAGGAGTTATTATTCCTAAGCATCGTGCTGTGGGGGTAACACCTGTCGTTGCCAAGACATCAACAGGGGCAGTGGAACATATTCCCATTGCTCGAGTGACCAATCTTAGCCAAACTCTTGATAAACTTAAAGAAGCAGGCTTCTGGGTATTTGGGACAGATATGGATGGCACACCATCTCATAAATGGAACACAGCTGGGAAGGTTGCCCTTATCATTGGTAATGAAGGCAAGGGAATCTCTGCTAACATCAAGAAGCAAGTGGATGAGATGATTACTATTCCTATGAGTGGTCATGTGCAGAGCCTTAATGCTAGTGTGGCAGCTGCAGTTCTCATGTATGAAGTTTATCGAAACCGATTGTAACTATGAAAAAAAGAATACTTCTAGTTGATGGTTATAATATGATTGCCTTTTGGCAAGAAACCCGTCAACTTTTTAAGACCAATCAGCTTGATCAAGCTCGTGAAACATTGCTTCGTAAGCTTAATCATTATGCTAACTTTGAACATATTGATATTATCTGTGTATTTGATGCTCAGTTTGTTCCAGGGAGCCGTCAGCGTTATGATCAGTATCGTATCAGTGTTATTTTTACTGAGGAAGATGAGACAGCAGATAGCTATATTGAGCGCGCAGCGGCTGAGATGAATACTGTTCAAAATCTAGTTGAAGTGGCAACTAGTGACTTAAATGAACAGTGGGCTATCTTTTCGCAAGGGGCTTTACGTGTTTCGGCGCGTGAGTTGGAAGAGCGTGTCAATACCGTTAAGTCTGACCTAGACAAGATGTCGGCACATATTGACTTAAAGACACCAAAACTACGTCCTTGGGACGATGCACAATTAGGGAAATTACAGGACCTTTTAAATGAAATAGAATAGAGGGATATATGACATTTAATATTTTGACAGATTCCACAGCAGATCTAGATGAAAAATGGGCTCAGGAGAATAAGGTAGAGCTCGTTGGTTTGACCATCACGCTTGATGATATTGCCTATGAGACCGTTGGCCCTAACCGTTTAACGAGTGACCGTCTCTTAGAACGTATGCAAGAAGGCAGTCAGCCAACCACAAGCCAGGTGAATGTTGGTCAATTTGAAGAGGTTTTTCGTCGTCATGCTAAAAATGGTGATGCTCTTCTCTATATTGCCTTCTCATCAGTGCTTTCAGGTACTTATCAAAGTGCTGTTATGGCGCGTGACATGATTTTGGATGAATACCCAGAAGCTATCATTGAGATTGTAGATACCCTGGCGGCAGCAGGTGGGGAAGGTTATCTTTCTATTTTGGCGGCAGAAGCTCGTGACCAAGGTAAGAGCTTATCTGAAACAAAAGCCATGATTGAGGACATTCTGCCACGTTTACGGACCTATTTCTTAGTTGAT
Organism: Streptococcus sp. HMSC068F04; assembly: GCF_001837455.1. Classification (NCBI taxonomy): domain Bacteria; kingdom Bacillati; phylum Bacillota; class Bacilli; order Lactobacillales; family Streptococcaceae; genus Streptococcus; species Streptococcus sp. HMSC068F04. The sequence goes on along the minus strand of NZ_KV832472.1, from coordinate 26,990 downwards.
GATCTCTACCATCTCATGCGTGGGGGTCGCCTTTCTAAAAGCTCAGCTATTATTGGTAGTTTGATTAATATCAAACCCCTTCTTTGGTTGGACGCTTCAGGCAAGTTGGTTCCTCTGGCCAAAATCCGTGGACGTAAAAAAGCCATTAAAGAAATGGTCCTACAAGCTACCCAGGATATTGGACATAGCACAGCAATTGTCGCTTATGCCAATGATATTGAAGCGGCGGAGAATCTAAAAGAACAATTGTTAGCAGTTGACGGCATTGAGCAAGTTCTCATTATGCCACTTGGGCCAGTCATCTCTACTCACGTCGGACCGGATACTTTAGCCGTCTTTACGATTGGTAAAGAAGCTAGATAGAAAAAGTGTCAGATAGGCTTTCCTATCTGATTTTTTTGTTTTCTGAAATGATAGATTAATAGAATATAAAAAGATAATCTATACAAAATAAATGATATATTTGACATAGTGTAAAATAATGCTATAATTAATCTAGAAAATGGAGGAAACAAAATGAAAAAGTCACAGAAAAAAGTAGCTAGCACGATGGATGAGCGTGCTCAGTTGATCAGCGGAGAATCTTCTGCTAGAGGTTATTGGATAGCCATGCTTGGTATATTTGTAACGATTATGGTTGCTAGTAAGACCCACTCCATCGAATTAGTGCAGTCACTATTAATCATCACTTTCTTTGGTTCTATGTGCCTAGTATTAGTTCACAGCGTATCACGTAATGGGCATCCATGGTTGCTAGACAAAAAACTTGATAAGAAGATGCTCATATTATCCTGGGTAATGTGTCTTTTGGGAATTCTTATATCGCTAATGGGCCTTTTAAGTCTATTTCAGTCGTTTAAGATAGGGAAGAATCTTATGAGTAGTGTAGCATTTTTGACATTGGGTTTGACTCTTATTTGTGACTGCTGGGTTATCATTAAAAGAATCAAGAAGAACCGTTTGGAAGAACTAGAAAACGAAGAATAGGATTTTTGAATGAAAAATTTAAAAATGAAGTCAGCTCGTGTAGCAAAGGATCTCACTCAACAAGGCTTGGCAGATGCTATAGGAGTTTCTCGGCAGACCATCTCAGCTATTGAAAAAGGTGATTATAACCCTACTATAAATCTGTGTATTGCTATCTGCAAAACTCTGGACAAAACTTTAGACCAGCTTTTTTGGGAATCTGAGGATTAGTTTGTACTCACTTAGAGGTTATTTAGGCATGATTTCTAGTCTTACACCTTATAAAATGAGAGACTAAAAAAATACAAAAAATAAAAGAAAAACACCTCCAAATGACTTGCCTTGGACGTGTTTTTTTGATATTATGTTAAACGGTATTGTTTACCCCATTTGAAAGGCCCCGGAACCTTCCAAATACTTTTCGATGGGAAGGAACACCCATCACTCGTAAACAAAAATCGAACTATATATAGGAGAAATCATGAACAAAACAACATTTATGGCTAAACCAGGCCAAGTTGAACGTAAATGGTATGTCGTTGACGCAACTGATGTGCCACTTGGACGTCTTTCTGCAGTAGTTGCTAGCGTACTTCGCGGAAAAAACAAACCAACTTTCACACCACACACTGATACAGGTGACTTCGTAATTGTTATCAATGCTGAAAAAGTTAAATTGACTGGTAAAAAAGCAACTGATAAGATCTACTACACTCACTCAATGTACCCAGGTGGATTGAAACAAATCTCAGCAGGTGAACTTCGTTCTAAAAATGCTGTTCGTTTGATCGAAAAATCAGTTAAAGGTATGCTTCCACACAACACTCTTGGACGCGCACAAGGTATGAAATTGAAAGTCTTCGTTGGCGGTGAGCACACTCACGCTGCACAACAACCAGAAGTACTTGATATCTCAGGACTTATCTAATTCTAAGAGGAAAGGAGCACTAATATAATGGCACAAGCACAATATACAGGTACAGGACGCCGTAAAAACGCCGTTGCACGCGTACGTTTGGTTCCAGGTACTGGTAAAATCACTGTTAACAAAAAAGATGTAGAAGAATACATCCCACACGCAGACCTTCGTCTCGTTATCAACCAACCTTTTGCAGTTACTTCAACTGAAGGTTCATACGACGTACACGTTAACGTTGTAGGTGGTGGATACGCTGGTCAATCAGGTGCGATCCGTCACGGTATCGCTCGTGCACTTCTTCAAGTAGATCCAGACTTCCGCGATTCATTGAAACGCGCTGGACTTCTTACTCGTGATGCACGTATGGTTGAACGTAAGAAACCAGGTCTTAAGAAAGCTCGTAAAGCTAGCCAGTTCTCAAAACGTTAAGAAACGGCTACAATACAGCATTTATCAACACTTCATGGTTCACACCATGGGGTGTTTTTTGATGTTTTTTTGGCAAAATTCACACCACTTTTCACACCAAATTCACACCATTACTTTTTAAGGTTACGGTAGGCAATTTCACCAACAGCCATTGGTATGACATTTGAAGTGTTGACATAGGTCTTAGTTGTGAGAGTATCGCTATGCGTTAGAGCTTCTGAAATGTCCTCTAGTGATGTGCCAAATTGTTTGGCAAGAGTTGCACCCGTATGACGTAATTTATGAGGTGTGGCGTGTGTTAGTTCCTTATGACGGCGTTCGACAGACTTCATCTTATTATTAAGATAATCAGCGTGTAAGGGACTATTAACATTCCCTTTTGTATCAATATAAGTAAAAACATACTGTTCATCAGATTGGATAATATTGAATTTTGCCAATTCCAATTTTTGTTGTTTTTTCCAAGCACAGAGTAAATCAGTTAGTTCAATAGGAATATGGAAAGTTGTCCTTTTATTTCCCTTAGTTGATTTTGGATTTTTATACTTGTCCAAGGCTTTCACTAACTGAATTTCTTGTTTCTTTAGGTTAATGTGTTTCCATTGCAAAGCGTAACTTTCGGATTTCCTATCTCCTAAGAAAAAAGTTGTATAGAATAACACATAATCTTTGAATAGGAGCTTGTCGTTTTCTAAATCTTCTTCAAAAGCGGTGAACCATGCTTGAAGTTCTGATTGTGACAGATATAAATCTTCATCATTTTTACTCTCTTGTAGTTTAATTTTTTTAGTTGCCTTAATACGGCTAATTGTTTTAGAGAGACGATTAGTTTCGATATATTCCAATTCCTCAGCCCAATCAAAAATAGAATTAACGTAACTTCTAATCACTTTAAAGTTTGCATATTCTTCTGCCTTTTGTGTTAAAAGGTTCAAGATAACCTGTTTATTTTGATTGAGAAAATCAATGGAATAATTACCAAGCAAGGGTAGGATATGTTTTCTAAAGACAATTTCGGTACCGTCAATAGTAGCTTGTGAAGGTGGTTTTGTGGTAGATGTTGTTTGACCTGCTTTATAGGACTCCCACCAAACATTGTGATAAAAATCGGAAAAGAGGATTGAGCCATTTGTTTCCAATGAGGTTGATTCTCCGCTTAAAATTTTATCAATCTTGTTTTGTAATTCAAGTTCGTATTTTTTAGCCTCACTCCTTAGTTTGAAACGTTTTTCAATCACTTTTTTATTAATTCCCAATGAGGATTTGACTTCTTCTGGGACATAGATACGTAAGCGATAAGTTCCGTTTTTAGTTTTTGTAATTGACATAGTATTCTCCTTTTTTGAATTGAGCTAGAAAAATACCGTGGCTTCATTATATCAGACCACGGTTAGAATGCTACTGATTTTGTAACCAGTAATTAAGTTCGGTTTTATCAAAGCGGACAGTTTTTCCAACTCGAATAACTGGTAATCCCTTTTTTATCCAAGAATCAAGCGTATTATTGGCAATTCCTAGATACTTACAAGCTTGTTGCTTGTTCAAGAATGGACTTTCAATGTTGTTACTATCCAATTTATTTTTTATTTCATTTTCTATAAGTCGGCTAATTAAAAGTTGTAGCTGATGAATTTGTTCGTCTGGTAAAATCACTTGCATAGCCTCTTTTGTCCTTTCATGATATAATGTTAGTAGTTATTATTTCTAAGGCGATTTGTTTACGGCAAGTCGTCTTTTTGTATGCCCCAAGTCCCGGAACTCTGGTGTTCACGGACATATTGGTCAATCTCCTTTTCATCGCTGTTAGTAAATTTCGATAGTCCCAATTTTAAGAGGTCTTGGAGAAATTGGTTAGCTTCTTCAAGTGTGGTTGCCTCGTACTTAGCCACATAGAGCTTGGCTAAGGTCTTTGAGACTTGTTTTTCCGTCCATTGTTCCGATTGTCTAAGTGTTGGCTTGGTGCGTTCAATACTCAATCGTGTTTTAGTTTCCGTCTGGAGGTAGTCCAGCCACCATTTAACAGGTTGACGTCTGCGTTTGTTGGTATCCCTGTCATTAGGTCTGACAAAGCGGTAGTGTCCGTTGATTGCCTCAAAGTAAATGGCTGTCAGAGGTCTTTTAAGAACTATTTGCTGGGCGATAATATTGGCTTTGCCTTGCCAACAACGGAGCTCCGCCCTGACCCAATCACTTATCTTATCAACAATCTTACCTTTGCCTGTTTGTTCCATGAGTTTGTTGTAAACACACCATTGCTGGCTTCCTCGTGCGCCTATGGTGACGGTCTCGCCAATCCGTTCCCCTGTTTCAAGGACTGACCGCTCGTGATAGTCCATGTGTTGGGCTCTGGTGATACACAAGCCCCGTTTACAGTAAGCATAGAGAGTTTGAACCGATAAGGCATTATCGTAGATGTCATTAGCAATATCAATTCGGGTAAAGTTAACCTGATAGCGGTAAAGGCGTGTGACTAGAGCTACCCAGTTGTTAGCGTTACCCGCCATAAATTCCTCATATTGGCGACAGCCTTGTCCTTTTAGTTCCAGATAGACCCCCATATTATCTAAGGCTTGGTTAAAGTAAACTTTGATGTCTGAACAGGCATAGTGGCGTTGATACTTATTTATTCCCCAAGCATTCAGTGCAAACTGGTCTTGGGGAATAAGGAGTATCTCTTCTAATACCTCCTCTGGTGAAACATCTTTAACGGTTACAGCGAAGTAGTCAATCCTTACGCTGTTGTCCATGCTTAGTCACCAGTCATTTTAAGGTCATTTGCCACTAGTTTTACACCAGACCAGTTGCTACGAGTCATGTTCCACATGAGACGGACTTGAGGATTGACGAGTTCAACGGTCTTATCAAGTAAACCGTCGTTTTCTGCCAGTTTAGTGATTTTGTCGAGGTTGTCATGAATTTCAAGCGTTATCGCTTTGAGTTCTTCAATGGCAATGTTCATTTCTTTTAACACTTTGATTTTATCCGCATCTTGAACGCTACAAACTAGTTTGGATGGTTCGTCTGTTCGGACTTGTTCGCCGTTTACCTCTTGATACTTATAACTCATACGAGCAGAAAGTACCACTACTTTTTTAGGAAGCATGAATTGACTTTTATCAAGGTTCAATTCGCCAAGTTTAAGTGTTGTGTCAGTTAGTGTTAAGTTTGTCATCATATTCTCCTTTGTGTTTTTTAAAGTAGTTATCTTTTCTAAACGTACGCAGAATTAGCTTTGAACCTTACTCTCCCAAGGGATTTCAGCGAAAACTTCAACTGATTGGCTTTAACCCCAGACGTATCAAGGGGTTAGCCCTACTTTCGTGTACGTTCGTACCCCCTATTAGTAGTGGGGCACTTATTTTAGTGGCAAGTCTCGCCCGTTTCAAGCCCCGACCGCCTTGTGGGCTACCGTGTTGACCACTCGCCCACAGCGTTGGTGCTGTACCGTGCTCACTTGCCAAAGAGTGTTCGCTTCTTAGGGTGTTCTAAGACCTCTATGCGCTTTTCCAGTGAGGTTTGGCGCAAGGTTAGAACTTGATTATCTCTGGTTAGTCCCTCAACCTGATTGTTCAGTTGAGACACTTGAACAGATAGTCCCTGTACTTGTTTAGTCAAGGGAACAGGTGAGGCACGGGTTGGCGGATAGACTTTGAGAATGGCTTTCTCTAGTCCCAGATTGCCTTTTAAATAGGCAATCTGTTGCAACTGCTCAATGTCACTATCAGTAAAGAGAGTAACCTTACTGTAAGAACGTTTGCCTGTTCGTACTCGGCTTTCTTCAAAGGTATGTCCTGTTAAGCGTTCAATCTTTAAGCGCCATTTCTTTAAAGTTGAGACAGAGTTCAAACCATTAACCAATTCAACCGTTTGGGGATAATCGTAAAAGCGTGTCATTTTAGCCTCCTTCCATTTACTCTCAAGGTAAAATATTATATAATCAAGAGGTAAACAATTATTTTACCTATCGATTGTTTTCATTATACAAAACATATTTTTACTCGTCAACTAAAAAGTAAAAAATAATTTTACCTAAATAGAAAGTGTGAAATCCAATGTCAGCTTTATATAACTATGCCAATGTCTTACGAGCGGGGGAGCTTGATATTAAATCTGCCCGTTTAAAAGCAGGAATGACCCAAAAGGAATTGGGAAAAATTCTAGGTGTAACTAAACAAACAATTATTAACTATGAAAAAGGCACTACCGAACCAAGTTGGGAGCGCCTAGAAGATATTGCGAAAGCTCTAAAAATAGATGTGGATGAACTCTTTCCTTATAGTGAGTTTGGAGAAAAAAAGGGGGATTTAAAGTGGGCAGAGCATTTGGAACGTTTGGCAAATGATTTTCAGTATGCTCGAATGGCAGAAGAAGAATTGCTGTTACAAAGTCTTTTTAATTACTCAAAATTTCAGCGAGAGGTAGAACAAAAAACTTATATGAAAGAGCAACTCAATCAAGCATTGGAATTGGAAAGTAACAATACTATGTCTGACGAGGATAAAATAGACCTCATTACTCTAAAATATGAAAAAGATATTCAGAAGAAAATCGACAATCTGATTGCGTTATATAAAGATCAATCAGACAAAGAACTTGATGCTATTCGATTTGAAAAGATAAATTTATAAAGAAATTACCTTGAAGCTGTTTTTTTGAGTTTTTTGAAACTCTTAGTAAGCAAGCTATAGGGCAGAGAGCAAAGAAATGTTTAGCTACTTATGGTAATTTTCAGAAATACAGCTAATAAAATCCATTAATTATATATCAAATACAATCTATACTACTTATCAGTTAGTAAAAGATTTAAAAGACTTGACTAGTGAAACGATTGCTAGCGAGGTTTAGGATATGAGTGAAGAGCTACTCAAAAGAGATATTGCAATTGATAGTAGCCTAGTTCATTATGATGACGGTTTTCTTTTGGGAAGTTTAATCAATATTGAGGATAGCCAAGGAACACGACGAGTGTTATCTAATTTATCATATGAACTAACGCTTATGCATTTTTCATAGTTTCATCAAGGTTATAAGGTAGTTGGTATTTTACAATCTTTGCGACAAAAGTAATTGAGTTATTTATCAAGCAAATTATGATGATTGGAGTAATTGTGCTGAGAAATAATATAAAACGCAATCAACTTTTAAATTGATTGCGTTCTGTTTAGTTTTATTCTTTTCCATAAAGGTAACGACTAGCAATTAACCAAGTAGCAATATACATTATCACGTTAAACAAAAATGCGACAACGATGACTATATTCCAATCATGGGATAAATTAGTAGTTACAATCCCCATAATTGTTGTACCAAAAAGTCCACCAATCTGTTTGTTAGCGTTTAGAGTTGCACCAGCAATTCCAGATAATTCTTGACCAGCAGCTTCCATAAGAATGGTTGTAGTTGCTGGAGTTAACACTCCGATACCTAGACTCATTAAAGAAAATAAAGGAATTAGGATGTATAGTTGAATTTCATGAAAAAGAACTCCAATTCCAAAAATTCCTGCTGCTCCTACAATGGCAAAAATAATTGAGACAGTAGCGAGGCTTCCCACGGAAAATCGTTTTACAGCACGTGCGTAAAATAAATTACCAATAATTAAGACAATCATTCCTGGTAGAATGAGGAGTCCAGAAACCATTGAGGAAAGGTTTAAATAAGTTTGAAAATAGAGTCCTAGCACCAAAACAATGCCATATAGTGAAATGTTAACTACTAAACCTAATAGATTAGAGACAATAAACTTAGCATTTTTTAATAGTTGGTGGGGAACAATAGGTGCTTTACTTTTTTTATCGTGGACTACTAAACCAATAGCAAATAATATAAATAGGAGAAGAAACAATAAAAGATTTGAGTTACTATAACCATATTGATTCCCTTCAACAAGGTAAATAACTAGACTTCCGATAGTTGTAACCAGAAATATATTACTAAAGATGTCAATTCTAGTCTTTAGATTGGCAATATTATTTTTCACGAGAAGTAATATTGAAATTACTGTCAAAATTCCAAATGGAATATTGACTAAGAAAATACCCCTCCATCCGAAGTAGTTAATAATTAGTCCACCAATAAAAGAACCAGTACCGGTTGCAACAGAAATAATTGCTGTCCAGATTCCTAACATACGTGCTCTTTTAGTAGAATCGGGGTATGAAATGAATAAAAGTGCTAATGAACTTGGCATGAACAACGAAGCACCGAAACCTTGAATGAATCTAAGTATAATTAATGTTTCAATATTTGGTGAAAAAGAGCATCCTAACGAGGCAAGTGTAAAAATTGTCATTCCAATTAATAAAATTCGTTTAGCACCATATTTTGTTGTTAAATTTCCTGAAAGTAGGAGCAAAGACCCTAAAGCTAGTGTATAGGCGTTAATAATCCAAATGGATTGCTCTAATGAGACGCTCATAGCTTTTTCAATATGAGGAACTGCAAGAACCACTCCGGTTGTATCTAGGACTGCCATAATGTATCCTAGCGAAAGAATAAAAAGTAGATAAGCTGGCGCTTTTGTATTTGTTTTTTTCATCAAGCTTCCTCCGTTATTTCATCAAACTAATTTTTATTTATCAATCAAAAGTAATATGTTTAACTTTCTGAAAATATTTTACTTGAGTATATCCATTACCAAAGTATCTTCCATCAGGACTGCTGAGAATATCTTCAATACGGTCAAACTTAGTTATAATATCCATAGTGATTTTTCCCTTCAAGTGATATAATAAACTTATCATGTAATTATTTATGAAACAAGAAGGGAAAAAAAGTATAGTAACTATCAAAAAAGGAGGAAATGAATGGAGACTTGCGAGATGCAACCTTTGAAAAAATCAATTTGTCCAGCAAGAAGGGTCTTGAATTTACTAAAGGGTAAATTTACTCTTGAGATTTTATCTGAAATTATTGATGGTAATATACATTATGGTAGTCTTTTGCGTAGTGTAGAAGGTATTAATCCTAGAATATTAGCTCAACGGTTACATGATTTCGAGCAAGAAGGCATTTTATCAAGAAAAGTTTTACCGACATCGCCTCCACAGGTTGAATATAAAATGACAAAGAAAGGTATTGCTCTAAGAAGTATCGTTGAAGAAATGAAAAAATGGGAGCAAACTTATAGTAATTAGGTTGAATTTACATAATTTATTACTAATATTCTTCCTATAAATAGAAATTGTAATTCTGAAAGATTTGGTAACCTTGTTAATCAAGGCAATGTAAAACACTAGTTCAAATGTGTGACTAGTGTTTTTTGGCTCTATAATTTTTGTTGTGGGTAAGACCATAGGTAAAAACAGGCAAAATAAAAAATCATCAAAATAGTGGTGTGAACTTTTTGGTAAAATCTAGCTCAATTCGTGTATTTTTAGGGCAAAATTCACACCATTCAATTGAAAGTTACTCAAATTAGACGAAATATTTCTTTCTGAAAACGTGGGTAAACATTGATATTAAGCATACATTGAAATTCATTCAAATACGAGATGTTCCAACCAGGTCTTAAGAAAGCTCGTAAAGCTAGCCAGTTCTCAAAACGTTAATTCGTTGCTGGAAAGCAGAATACAAACGAAAACACTTTGCAGTTTGCAAGGTGTTTTTTGTATAGATTTCTGAAAAGTGTTCAAAATCTTACTAGAGTTTTGTCTTCATCTTGAAATTCTTATAACAATGTGATATATTTATAACAGATAAGGTGTGATATATTTATAACATACTAAAAAGAGGTGACTAAAATGAAAATATCGAAGAACTTAAAGATAATTCTTTATATCTCTAGCGTGCTTATTGTTGTATGTTTAGTTTTATTGCTGGGGAATCACCTACCGATTCTAGCGAAAGGTGCTATTATGACGACGGCTTGGCTTCCTTCGTATTTGGTTTGTACGATGCTATCGGTCCTCTCAAAATCAACCTATCAAAAGAAAGAGAAAAAAATGTTTGGGATTACTGCAAAATTATATACAGTGCTTGTATTTCTCTCGTCCTCAATCTATACTATTGGAGTTTGGCTTCTAACTCCTGGTTCTTTGATTAAGAATATAATGTTAGGAATTGGATTAAGTGTTCAATTGTTATTAATGTTTTACTTCTTATTCAAGAGAATTAATGAAGAACCCGATGAACGATTTTATAGAAATATTGCAAAGTCCTCTTCCATTTTGTTTACAATAGCAATCTTTATATTATTGGGAATGGCAACCTTGATAGCTGTCTGTAAAGTTTTCGTTTTGAATGCTGGATTCCTTTATATTTTGGTGGCTTTTTTACTCTTATTATTTGCCATTACTTACTTTATCACTGAAAAAAGGGGATGAAATATGGCGAAAGAAAGTAAAATAAAGACTAACTTGAAAGAAGTAAGGGAAGCTTATGGTATGACTCAACAAGATTTAGCAGATCAAGTAGGAATACGGAGAGAAACGATTGTTCACTTGGAAAATAACCGCTACAACCCTTCGTTGGAAATGGCTTTAAAAATAGCGCAAGTCTTTAATAAACAAGTGGAAGAACTATTTCGTCTGAAATAAGAGAAGTAAAACAATCGAATTGATTTGTGTATCAGTTTTTGGAAACTTGTTATTCTATGGCGAGGTAGTGGTAAAAGGGAGTATTTTCAAAGGAGTTTTTCGTAATAACATTTTAGTTGAAACGCTTTCAAAAAAATAAGATAATAGTTTATTTTTCAAGAATTTTAACCAATAATAGAACTTTTTAGGTGGAAATACTCTCAAAAATGCTAATATTTCTCTAATCTATTCAATTGTGAGGTCTTGCATATTATGTAGTTATCATACAAAAATGATAAAAGTGAATGAATACATTCATTTGGAGGATGATATTGTTCTGCACTTCAAATTTATTGAAATCAAGAGTTTTTTATCTTCAACAAAGATTATTTGAGGTTTTGAAATAAAAGTTATCATAATAAAGAATGTATATTTTACAAATTATGCTTTTATATATGGATGTTCTTTTGTATTTTAACTTAAGGTAAGCCATAACAAAATGCTCAAAATAACACTAAAATTAAAAATAGTTAATCATAACTATTGGTTAGTATGTTCTAAAAACCCATTATTTGTGCGAATTGTAGGATATATTAAAATTCAAAAAAATTTTTTAAAAAATGTTGACATATCTCTAAATAGTGTTATAATCAATGGGTATCGGGAATACCTGATAAAAAAATAAGTTGTTTATAGAGGAGAATTAATTATGAAAAAAGTATTGCTTACTTCAGCAGCAGTTCTTGCGCTTTTTGCGGCTGCAGCGCCAGCAGTTGCGGATATCAATGGTGGAGCTAACACTCCAGGAGCATATGACCAACCAACAACAGGTGGTGGTGTGAATGATGCCTACAACGCTCAAACAGAATTTGAAAATGCTCGTAAAGTAAATGAATACTTGGCAGGGCATCAAGAAGATATCGATGCTGAAGCAGCTCAAGATCCAGCAGTAGTTGCAGCTAAATCTGAATTTGATGCGGTTGAAGGCGGATCACACCTTTACACTGAAAAGAAAGAAGCTTATGAATCAGCTTTGAATACTGCTCGTAACAACGTTCGTAACCGTTACACTGAAGAACTTCAAAAGAAATGGAATACTGCTTCTAAAAAAGAAGGTAATTACTACATTTTGAATGAAACTCCAGAACAAAAGAACGCTCGTTATGAAGCGGAACATGGAGCTCAAGCAGAAGATAAAACTGCTCCATCACAAGAAGATGTGAAAAAAGCTCAAACTTCAGCAGAAAAAGCTAAAAAAGCAGAAGAAAAATCTAAAGCAGTTAAAGAAAACAAATCAGGTTCTAAAGCAGAAGCAAAAGCTCTTCCAAATACTGCGGCAGTAAAATAATTAGTGATTACTAGTTATTACCAAGAATATCACTGAAGTTAGGCTTCAGTGATATTTTATTATTAATAATAAAATGAAGAGAGAGTAGAGATTTATGAGTAAACGCAATAGTAGCACGAAGATCTTAAATAAAAAATCCTTAAGTATTTTGGCATCCATTCTTGTATTAGGATTAGTGATTATTGGTGGAGTCAAACTTTTTACAGGAAACAATGCTCATTCACTTGGGAATAAGGTTACTCAAGTCAGTGACTATAAACCTACCGATGATGAAAAGAAGTATCTCAAGTCGAAGTTTGATGGTCTTTCTGCAACTAATTCAGATACGATTGCTTATATCTATGCACCAGGCACTCAATTAGATGAGCCTGTTGTACAAACTAAAGATAATTCTACATATCTAGATAAAACTTTCGAAGGAGGTAATAAGCCTCTGTTTGGTACTGTATTCATGGATACAGACAATAAGAAAGATTTTAGTGACCGTTTGACTTGGCTTTTTGGTCACGCTAGAGGAAGTCAGGTAGAAGACCATCGTATGTTTAATGATGTTAACTACTACAGTGATCAGTCGTTTTTTGACAAACACAAGTATGTTGTTGTAGAAACCCCTCAAAGAAAGTATTATTATGAAGCTTTTGCGATGGTTATTGTTCCTGAGGATACAGCTTTCTACCGTACATCATTCAAAGATGATAAGGATTTTAAGGAACAATTAGATATTATCTATGATACGGCTGATGTTAAAAACAAGGATTTGAAGGTTAGTGCTTCAGATAAATACCTCGTTCTTTCGACTTGTCGTGAGGAAGATCCAACGATTCGTGCCAATCTCTACTTGCGTCAAATTCCAGACTCTGAGATGTCTGACTTTGTAGCTAAACATGGAAAAGATTTGGAATACACACCAACACGATAATCATTAACAGAACTCTACTTCTCGTGAAGTAGGGTTTTTATTTTATTTGAACAGAGCTACTGTATTTTTAAAGTTGTTATAAGGGTGAGATGTAACTGTTTGTTAATCTTTTTTATCATTAATGGATCAGTTTTTTTGGTACACTAGTAGTATGAAAAAGGAGAGTGTTATGAAACAGAGCCAAGCTAAAAAGCGTGATAATGCGATGACTAATAAGATTTTGATGGGGTTGATTGCTCTCGTCTTAGGTTTGCTTTTTCTTGAGATTTTAATTGTTCATAGTAAGAACGAACAGCAAAAGAATGCCTCGAACCAGGTACAGACAGCACGTATCATGGCTAATGGGGACTTGCTCTATCATGACGCTCTCTATATGAGTGCCTTGCAGGCGGATGGCAGCTATGATTTCACGGAGAATTTTACTTATGTGAAGCCGTGGTTAAAGCAGGCTGATTTGGTCTTGGGTGATTTCGAGGGAACGGTTAATCCTGATTATCCTTTGTCAGGCTATCCTCTGTTTAATGCTCCTCAATCAGTGACAGCAGCTATTAAGGATGCTGGTTATGATGTTATGGATTTGGCCCATAATCATATCTTGGATTCTGGTTTAGAGGGAGCTTTTACAACTGCTGATGCTTTTAAAAAAGTGGGAATTGATCCTATTGGTGTTTACGAAAAGCCGGTGCGAGACAAGGCGCCACTTCTCATCAAGAATGTTAATGGTATCAAAGTTGCAATACTTTCCTATGCTTATGGTTACAATGGCCTAGAGTCGAACTTGACGGATAAAGAGGTTGCAGACCACTTATCGAATTTGGATGAAAAACGTATGAAATCCGAGATTCAGCGTGCCGAAAAAGAAGCGGATATCACGGTTATCATGCCTCAGATGGGTGTTGAATATCGTTTGGAACCGACAGATGAACAGGTTAAACTCTATCATAAGATGATTGATTGGGGTGCTGATATTATCTTTGGAGGTCATCCTCATGTGGTAGAACCTTCTGAGGTGGTTAAAAAGGATGGACAGCAAAAACTTATTATTTACTCAATGGGGAATTTCATCTCAAACCAGCGCATAGAGACCATGGATGGTGTGGATAGCGCAGAGTGGACAGAGAGGGGTGTCTTAATGGATGTCACCTTTGAGAAAAAGAATGGTCAAACCACGATTAAGACTGCTCAAGCACATCCGACTTGGGTTAACCGTACACCTAAAGGAACAACTTCGCCAGAGGGATATCCTTTGTATACTTACCAAACTTATATTTTAGAGGATTTCATTAAAGGTGGTAAATATAGAAATAAACTAGATGAAGAGACCAAAGAGCGTATAGATACTGCTTATAAAGAAATGAATGCCCATGTTAATTTAAAATGGAAATAAAGCTAAGATATCGCCTGGATTTGGCGATATTTTTTGTTTATCGACAAGTTACCCACAGACTTATCCACAGGTGTGGAAAAGTCTGTTGATAGTGTTGAATCTTGATTTTTCAGGGTTTTATAAGAGAGATATTATTTAGGTTGTGAACAAGTTTATCCACAAGTAGTTGAGTCAAAGAGAGGATGTTCTCATAAACGATATTGGTTAAATTTCTCGGAAATATTCGTTTTTTCAAGAAAAAAGATGCAAATTTCATAAAAAATAGCATTTTTAATCAAAATATGCTAAAATTATACAAAATAAAATGATGGAGGCTTCTCATGAAAGCGATTATTACAGTTGTAGGTAAGGACAAATCAGGTATTGTTGCGGGTGTTGCGACTAAGGTGGCAGAACTTGGCTTGAATATTGATGATATTTCTCAAACAGTTCTTGATGAATTCTTTACCATGATGGCGGTTGTATCATCGGAAGACAAACAAGATTTTACACACCTACGTGCTGAATTGGAAGCCTTTGGTGAGTCATTGAACGTTAAAATCAACATCCAAAGTTCAGCAATTTTTGATGCTATGCACAACTTGTAAGATAGGAGTAGCTTAAAATGGATATTAAACAGGTCACAGAAACCATTGCCATGATTGAGGAGCAGAACTTTGATGTTCGTACCATTACCATGGGGATTTCACTCCTAGACTGTATCGATTCAGATATCGATAAGGCGGCGGAAAAAGTCTATAACAAGATTGTATCTAAGGCTAAGAATTTGGTAGCTGTTGGTGACGAGATTGCGGCTGAACTTGGTATTCCGATTGTTAATAAACGTGTGTCTGTTACTCCGATCTCAATCATCGGTGCGGCAACAGATGCAACAGACTATGTACCTTTTGCGAAGGCGTTAGACCGAGCAGCTAAGGAAATCGGTGTTAACTTTATTGGTGGTTTCTCTGCACTCGTTCAAAAGGGCTACCAAAAAGGTGATGAGATTCTTATTAATTCTATTCCACGTGCGCTTGCAGAGACTGATTTTGTCTGCTCATCTGTCAACATTGGTTCAACAAAGACTGGTATTAACATGACAGCGGTACGTGACATGGGACGTATCATCAAAGAGGCTTCTGAGGCAGATCCAATGGGCCCAGGTAAATTGGTGGTCTTTGCTAATGCGGTTGAAGATAATCCATTTATGGCAGGTGCCTTCCACGGTGTTGGTGAGGCTGATGTTGTAATCAATGTTGGGGTTTCAGGTCCTGGTGTTGTGCAACGTGCAGTTGAGAAAGTTCCAGGCGAAAGTTTCGATGTTCTAGCTGAAACAGTTAAGAAGACCGCCTTCAAAATCACACGTGTTGGTCAGTTGGTTGGTCAAATGGCCAGCGAACGCCTTGGTGTCGAGTTCGGTATTGTAGATTTGTCTCTTGCGCCAACACCAGCAGTTGGTGATTCAGTAGCCCGTGTACTTGAAGCGATGGGTCTTGAAGTTGTTGGTACGCATGGTACTACTGCAGCTCTAGCCCTTCTTAACGACCAAGTTAAAAAAGGTGGTATCATGGCATGTAACCAAGTTGGTGGTTTGTCAGGTGCCTTTATTCCAGTTTCTGAAGATGAAGGTATGATTGCGGCGGTTCAATCTGGTCATATCAACCTTGAAAAATTGGAAGCCATGACAGCTATCTGTTCTGTTGGTCTAGACATGATTGCTATTCCTGCTGATACGCCAGATACAACAATCGCGGCCATGATTGCTGATGAAGCGGCAATCGGTGTCATTAACCAGAAAACAACAGCTGTTCGTATCATTCCTTATGGTAAGGAAGGTGATATGTTGGAACTTGGAGGTCTTCTTGGTTATGCACCAGTAATGAAGGTAAACAAAGCTTCATCGGCTGACTTCATTGCGCGTGGTGGTCAAATCCCAGCTCCTGTTCACAGCTTTAAAAACTAAGCGGATGATAAATGCTTTGCCAATTGGTAAGGCATTTTCTGATGGTCTCGCTGGCTAGATAGTCGAGGGGATTTGTGCTATAATGAATTCAAAAATGACGGAAAGAAGGGGCGCTATGAGTAAGGTTAAGTTGTATATTGCGAGACACGGCAAAACGATGTTTAACACCATTGGTCGTGCACAAGGTTGGTCTGATAGCCCTTTGACCCCGTTCGGTGAGGAAGGTATTCGTGAATTGGGAGTAGGTCTGAAAGCAGCAGGTATTCCTTTCAAGGCCGCATATTCTAGTGATTCAGGTCGAACGATTCAAACCATGGATATCATTTTACGTGAGACGGGTTTGGAAACTATTCCTTATAAACGTGACAAACGTATTCGTGAGTGGTGTTTTGGTAGTTTAGATGGTGGCTATGACGGTGAACTTTTCTACGGTGTGCTACCGAGAACAGATGCTTTTCAAGGTAAGGATTTGCATGAGGTAACTTATCCTGAGCTTGCACAAGGTATTCTTGATGTGGATACGGCTGGTTGGGCAGAGCCTTGGGAAGTGCTCAGAAAACGTATTTTAGAGGGGTTCACAGCTATTGCAGAAGATCTTGAGAGGTCTGGTGGAGGTAATGCTATCGTCGTTAGTCACGGTATGACCATTGCAACCTTTGCTTGGTTAATTGATCCTTCTGTCGAGCATCCTTCATTGGACAACGGTTCGGTTACTGTTGTTGCTTATGAAAATGGTAAATTTACATTAGAAGCACTTGGCGATATGACCTATCGTCAGGTTGGGCGAGAGATAATAGAAAAAGAAAATGGTAAAAAATAACTATCCAAGTCGCCGTCAGGCGAAAAAGCAAACCAACTGGTTTTTGGTTATCAGTAGTGTCTTGATTGCGATGCTTTTGATTGCAGCAGGACTTTATTCAGTATTTGGTGTCAGTCGTACAGTCCAACAAGCCAATGGATCGTCAGTAACAAAAAGTAGTAAACAAGCCACCGATGCGACTCGAAGCAAGGATACAAAGGGACTACCTGATGTATCGCCTAAAGACTGGGAATTGCTTTTGGTAAATCGAGATAATAAGTCTAAAGAACTTAACCCTGAGATTGCTGATGTCGATGGTGTTTCTGTAGATGCAAGAATTGCTAAGAACGTTAAGGAGTTTTTAGCAGCTGCTCAAGAAATTGATCCAAGTTATCACTTGATATCAGGTTATCGTAGTGTTGCTTATCAGACAGAACTTTATAACAGTTATGTTCAGCAGGAAATGGCTGCTGACCCAAGTTTGACGGAGTCTCAGGCGGAGAAAAAGGTTCAAACCTATTCACAACCACCAGGAGCGAGTGAACACCAAACAGGTCTTGCGATTGATATGAGTACTGTAGATAGCTTAAATGAAGCAGATCCAGATACAGTAGCTAAAGTCAAAGAATTGGCGCCGAAATATGGCTTTGTTCTTCGTTTTCCAGATGGTAAAACATCGTCAACGGGTGTAGGCTACGAGGATTGGCATTTCCGCTATGTTGGTAAAGAGTCAGCAGAGTATATGACTGAACATAATCTTACTTTGGAGGAATATTTGGCATTATTAAAGGAGAAAACTAAGTGAGACGACGTTTTAAACTAAAAGCCTTTATTACCTTAGTTGTTGTTTTTGCTTTAGGTATTCTCTTACCTTTGATTCTTCATGCCTCTACAGCTGATAATGCTCGTGCGGTAAAGGTTGCTTACACACAGCAAGAATTTATTGAGACCTTAGCTCCAACAGCTCAAAAGATGTCTAAAAACTATGGTGTACCTGCGTCTATTCTCCTTAGTCAAGCTGCATATGAGTCGAATTATGGTAGCAGTCTTTTATCTGTTAAATATCATAACATCTACAGTCTTCCTGCTCAGCCAGGTCAAGAACGTATTCGTTTAAAGGATAGTATCTACAGTAAAGGGAAATGGCAATATCAAAAGGTGGATTTTGCAGTTTTTAAGGATTGGTCAAGTTCTATGATGACTTATTTAGAAGAACTTCGCCAAGGAACATGGGGCGAGTCGACCTATAAAGAGGTGGCAGGAACGACTAGTTATAAAGTTGCGGCAGAAAAACTACAAGCTGCGGGTTTTAGCAGTGATCCAGATTATGCCAAACACCTCATATCTATTATTGAGACCTATCATTTGTCAAAATATGATTGATAAGATTAGAGTGCCTCTGAGGTGCTCTTTTTTTGCTTTTCTAGGTCTTAAGATGTATTTTTAGCACTCTTACAAAAAGAGTGCTAATTTTTTGGTTTTTTGGGTTGACATGTTCAAGTTTAGGTGTATAATAGAATCATAAGTTAGCAGTCGATGTATTAGAGTGCTAATAAATAGAAATGAGGTGACATCGTGATTACGCAAAGGCAAAACACTATTTTGAATTTGATAGTTGAGATGTTCACTCGTACACATGAACCGGTTGGTTCTAAAGCATTACAAGAATCAATTGATTCGAGTTCAGCGACCATTCGTAATGACATGGCCAAGCTTGAAAAGATGGGCTATCTTGAAAAAGCTCATACTTCTAGTGGGCGTATGCCAAGCCGAGCAGGTTTCCAGTATTTCGTCGCTAATTCTTTGAATCTTGATACGATTGATGAACAAGATGTTTATCAAGTGGTCAAGGCCTTTGATTTTGAAGCCTTTAAACTTGAAGATATCTTGGATGCAGCGGCGAAGCTGCTGGCAGAAATGACAGGATGTACAGCAGTGATTCAAGATGTGGAACCGACACGACAACGTCTGACTGGATTTGACATTGTTCATCTATCCAATCACGACGCTTTAGCGGTTCTTACTCTAGATGAATCTAAGCCTGTGACAGTTCAATTTGCTATTCCAAAAAATTTCTTGTCTAGTGATTTGGAAATTCTTCATAAGCTTGTTCAAGAACGTTTTTTAGGAAACACTGTCTTAGAGATCCATTACCGATTGAGAACTGAGATTCCTCAGATTGTGCAAAAGTATTTCAAGATAACAGATAATGTTCTTGATTTGTTTGATTATATCTTTTCACAACTTTTTAAGGAATTGATTTTCATCGAAGGTAAGGTTGCATCACTGACTTATGCCGACTTAAAAACCTATCAATTTTTGGACAATCCACAACATGTGGCACTTGAGCTTCGATCAGCTATCTCCGATGATGAAGTGACCAAGATTTCGGTTGCAGAATCAACTGAAGAAGCGCTTAAAAATGTCACAGTTATGAGTCATAAATTCCTGATTCCTTATCGTGGGATGGCACTCATGCATGTGATTGGCCCAGTTGAAATGGATTATCGTCGCATGGTTAGTTTGGTCAATGTTATTAGTAGAGTTTTGGTTATGAAGTTGACGGATTATTACCGTTACCTCAATAGTAACCATTATGAAGTTAGCTAAGATATAACATTTAAAAAGTATAGAAAGAGGTGTATGCCTTGACTGAAGATATTAAAAAAGAAGAAGTGAAAGAAGAGGAAGCTACGGAGACAACTGAAGAAGTTGTAGAGGAAGTAAGCGAACCTTCTGAACTTGAAGAAGCCCAAGCGCGTGCCGAAGAATTTGAAAACAAATACCTTCGTGCCCATGCAGAAATGCAAAACATTCAGCGACGTGCAAATGAAGAACGTCAACAATTGCAAAAGTATCGTAGCCAAGATTTGGCAAAAGCGATTTTGCCATCACTTGATAACCTTGAACGTGCTCTTGCCGTTGAGGGCTTGACTGATGATGTCAAAAAAGGTTTGGAAATGGTGCAAGAAAGTTTAGTGCATGCTCTTAAAGAGGAAGGAATTGAAGAAATTCCAGCTGATGGTGATTTCGATCATAACTTCCACATGGCAATTCAAACAATGCCTGCAGATGATGAACATCCAGCAGACACGATTGCACAAGTTTTCCAAAAAGGGTATAAACTCCACGAACGCGTCTTACGCCCAGCTATGGTAGTTGTATATAATTAATTGAAAACTTGTCCGAAATGACAGAAAACTATGAATGAAAGATAAAAAAAGCAAAATAGAAATTAAAGTAAAAAGGGGAAAACATATGTCTAAAATCATTGGTATTGACTTAGGTACAACAAACTCAGCAGTAGCAGTTCTTGAAGGAACTGAATCAAAAATTATCGCAAACCCAGAAGGTAACCGCACAACTCCATCTGTTGTGTCATTCAAAAACGGTGAAATCATCGTTGGTGACGCTGCAAAACGTCAAGCAGTAACAAACCCAGATACAATCATCTCTATCAAATCTAAGATGGGTACTTCTGAAAAAGTTTCTGCAAACGGTAAAGAATACACACCACAAGAGATTTCAGCTATGATTCTTCAATACTTGAAAGGTTATGCTGAAGATTACCTTGGTGAAAAAGTAACTAAAGCAGTTATCACAGTTCCAGCTTACTTCAATGATGCACAACGTCAAGCAACAAAAGACGCTGGTAAAATCGCTGGTCTTGAAGTAGAACGTATCGTCAACGAACCAACAGCAGCAGCTCTTGCTTACGGTTTGGATAAGACTGATAAAGAAGAAAAAATCTTGGTATTCGACCTTGGTGGGGGTACATTCGACGTATCTATCCTTGAACTTGGTGACGGTGTCTTTGACGTGTTGGCAACTGCAGGGGATAACAAACTCGGTGGTGATGACTTTGACCAAAAAATCATCGACCACATGGTTGAAGAATTCAAGAAAGAAAATGGAATCGACTTGTCAACAGACAAGATGGCTCTTCAACGCTTGAAAGATGCAGCTGAAAAAGCTAAGAAAGACCTTTCTGGTGTTACTTCAACACAAATCAGCTTGCCATTCATCACTGCTGGTGAGGCTGGACCTCTTCACTTGGAAATGACATTGACTCGTGCGAAATTCGATGATTTGACTCGTGACCTTGTAGAACGTACGAAAACTCCAGTTCGTCAAGCCCTTTCAGATGCAGGTTTGAGCTTGTCAGATATTGACGAAGTTATCCTTGTCGGTGGTTCAACTCGTATCCCTGCCGTTGTAGAAGCTGTTAAAGCTGAAACTGGTAAAGAACCAAACAAATCAGTTAACCCTGATGAAGTAGTTGCCATGGGTGCTGCTATCCAAGGTGGTGTTATTACTGGTGATGTCAAAGACGTTGTCCTTCTTGACGTAACTCCATTGTCACTTGGTATCGAAACAATGGGTGGAGTGTTCACAAAACTTATTGACCGCAACACTACTATTCCAACATCTAAATCACAAGTCTTCTCAACTGCAGCAGATAACCAACCAGCCGTTGATATCCACGTTCTTCAAGGGGAACGTCCAATGGCAGCGGATAACAAGACTCTTGGACGCTTCCAATTGACTGATATCCCAGCTGCACCTCGTGGTATCCCACAAATCGAAGTTACTTTCGATATTGATAAGAACGGTATCGTATCTGTTAAAGCTAAAGACCTTGGAACTCAAAAAGAACAAACAATTGTCATCCAATCTAACTCTGGTTTGACAGACGAAGAAATTGAAAAGATGATGAAAGATGCTGAAGCAAATGCTGAAGCAGATGCAAAACGTAAAGAAGAAGTAGATCTTCGTAACGAAGTTGACCAAGCTATCTTTGCGACTGAAAAAACAATCAAAGAAACAGAAGGTAAAGGCTTCGACACAGAACGTGATGCTGCTCAATCAGCTCTTGATGACCTTAAGAAAGCTCAAGAATCAGGCAATCTTGATGACATGAAGGCTAAATTGGAAGCTCTTAACGAAAAAGCTCAAGCTCTTGCAGTTAAACTTTACGAACAAGCTGCAGCAGCACAACAAGCTCAAGCAGGAGCAGAAGGTGCACAAACAGCAGACAACTCAGGCGACGATGTTGTAGACGGAGAGTTTACTGAAAAGTAAGATGCAAAGTCCGTTAAAGCCTCACAGTGAAAATAGGAAATCTGACGCAGAAACTCTAGTTTCTAGGAAGATTTGTCTTTTTCACCAAGAGGTTAGGGCGTGCTCAATTTAGTCAGATGTTGAGGCGTTAAGAAAACGAAAGAAAAATAGAAAGCCATCGCCTTGTGCGATGCACAAAAGATGGCTTATCTTTTTTCCGAAGTTTTTAGCCGAAACTCAATTGAGCCTTACTAGTTCTAAAATAAAGTATAATCTACTTTATTATAAAACGTCATAAGTATAGTAAGAAATCCAGAGGTTGCAACCCAGCCTCTGTTTTTGGATGAAGCATAGATTATTAATAAAGAAAAGGCCAAGTTTAATGAAAATAGTGGTAGAGAGCTTGAAAGAATTTATACAAAGATATTGGGGGCTTATTATATGTGAAATTCTCATAGTAATTATTTATGTCTGCTTTTATACTTGTAGTAGGGATAGCAACTTTGAAATAATCATATCTCCAGAAATTTTGGCTACGTTACTTGTCGGTATAGCTGCTATATATTCTTGGTTTGTAAATCGATATGATAGGGAGTACGAAAAGAATCTTCAAATGTTGAAAGATATTGATGAAATCAATGCTTACTATGATGGGAAGGGAGTTTATTCAGTTAAAGAAGCGTGTTTCGAACATATTAATAAGCTAGAAAAAAATACAGCTTATGAAGATACTTTTTTAAAAACATACTTGAATTATATTAGTGAGAAAATAGAGAATGTTGATGTAAAGTTACCTGGAGTAGAAGAGTTGAAGCGAAAATATGCAATACATAATCAAATAGACTCTAAATATGTAAAGTATAGTAAGAATTATGTAGAAATTGCTGAAAACAATGGAGTTAGCTGGGCGACATGGTATTCTCTAAGTGAAACTTTTTTTAAAGAAATTAAGGATGAACAAAGAGTGATTTTCCTAACGATAGTTGATCAAAAAGAAGTAGCTTTTGAAACTACTGGAAAAAAACTTTGCGAATTAAAAGAGAAAGTCAAGACAAGAAATAGTAAGCGTTACAACAAAGTATATGATTTTTATATCGCTAAAAACGAAAAAGGTTGTTACTTTGAAATTGAGAAAAAATTAGAATTAGAAAAGTATAATTTTAAGGACATTAATTAATCAAAAGAACTGAACCTGTCTAAAATTAAGGGTTCATTTCATAACAATAACAGAAAGGAACAAGGGTGTTCGCTCTTGGTATCTTGTATGAACAATACTGAATTTTATGATCGTCTTGGGGTATCTAAGGATGCCTCTCAAGACGAAATTAAACGTGCCTATCGTAAGATGTCTAAGAAATACCACCCAGACATTAATAAAGAACCAGGTGCGGAAGAAAAATATAAAGAGGTCCAAGAGGCCTACGAAACTTTAAGTGACGACCAAAAACGTGCAGCCTATGACCAATACGGACCAGATGGTGCGAATGGTTTTGGTGGTCAAGGAGGCTTTGGTGGCTTCGATGGTGGTGCAGGTTTTGGTGGCTTTGAGGATATCTTCTCTAGCTTCTTTGGTGGTGGTGCTACTCGTAACCCAAATGCTCCACGTCAAGGTGATGATCTTCAGTACCGTGTCAACCTAAGCTTCGAAGAGGCGATTTTTGGTGCCGAAAAAGAAGTTCACTACAATCGTGAAGCAACATGTAAGACATGTTCAGGATCTGGTGCAAAACCTGGAACTAGCCCTGTAACTTGTGGTCGCTGTCATGGTCAAGGGGTTATCAATGTCGATACGCAAACGCCACTTGGTATGATGCGTCGTCAAGTAACCTGTGATGTCTGTCATGGAACAGGTCAAGAAATTAAAGAGCCATGTCAAACTTGTCACGGAACAGGACATGAAAAACAAAGCCACAAAGTATCTGTCAAGATTCCAGCAGGTGTTGAAACAGGTCAACAAATCCGTCTTGCAGGTCAAGGTGAAGCTGGTTTCAATGGTGGTCCTTATGGAGACCTCTTTGTAATCATCAATGTTAATCCAAGCGATAAGTTTACTCGTGATGGATCAACAATTTACTATACACTTAACATTTCTTTTGTCCAAGCCGCTCTTGGTGATACTGTCGAAGTACCAACAGTTCACGGAAACGTTGAGATGACTATTCCAGCAGGAACTCAAACAGGCAAAACTTTCCGTCTAAAAGGAAAGGGTGCTCCACGTCTTCGTGGAGGTTCACAAGGAGACCAACACGTTACAGTTAAGATTGTAACTCCTACGAAGCTAAACGATGCTCAAAAAGAAGCTCTCCTTGCATTCGCCAAGGCAAGTGGAGATGAAAAAATCGCACCACAGAAAAAAGGTTTCTTCAATAAAGTAAAGGATGCCTTAGAAGATTTATAAAGGAAGGACGCTGAAAGCGTCTTTTTCTTTATGTCAAAGCTGTATGGGGTCAGTTGACAATCGACCTACTTTTTATCCTTGAAAAAATCTGATATGATAATTTTATGGTTAGATACAAAGCGACAATTTCCTATGATGGTACACTTTTCTCAGGTTTTCAAAGACAACCAAATGCACGTTCTATTCAAGAAGAACTTGAAAAGACTCTCTTACGGTTAAATAGCGGAACACCTGTCACCGTTCATGGAGCGGGTCGTACAGATGCAGGTGTTCATGCCTATGGACAAGTTATACACTTCGATTTGCCCCAGGAGCGGGATCCAGAGAAGTTACGTTTTGGTTTGGATACGCAATGTCCAGATGATATTGATGTTGTTAGTATCGAACTTGTATCGGAGGAATTCCATGCGCGATACAACAAGCACAGTAAAACTTATGAGTTCCTAGTAGATGCAGGGCGACCTAAGAACCCCATGATGCGTAATTATGCGACCCACTATCCTTATCCTTTGAGTTTAGCTCCTATGCAGGAGGCTGCTAAGGATTTGGTCGGTACACATGATTTTACAGGCTTCACAGCTTCAGGAACTTCTGTAGAAAATAAAGAACGTACAATTACACAGGCTAGTGTATCTATCGATGAGAAAACTGGATTTTATATCTTTACTTTTTCTGGTAATGGTTTTCTCTATAAGCAAGTTAGAAATATGGTGGGTACCTTGTTAAAGATTGGCAATGGCCGCATGCCTGTTTCACAAGTGAAGACAGTGTTGGAAAGTCGTGACCGTAATCTTGCAGGACCAACGGCAGCAGGAAATGGGCTATATTTAAAGGAGATAAGGTATGAGTGATGAATTGATTTTAGCGATTTCAGGGAATGATATTTTTAGTGGTGGCGGACTTCATGCAGATTTAGCGACATTCACCACAAATAAACAGCATGGATTTGTGGCTCTTACCTGTCTAACAGCTATGACTGAGAACGGTTTTGAGGTCATTCCGGTTGATACTAATGTTTTTAAACAACAACTTGATTCACTAAAAGATGTCCCCTTCTCAGCAATTAAAATTGGCTTGTTGCCTAACGTTGAGATTGCAGAATTAACGTTGGATTTTGTTAAAAATCATTCTGATATTCCAATTGTCTTGGATCCCGTTTTAGTATGTAAGGAGACTCATGACGTTGAAGTTTCCCAACTACGTGATGAATTGGTTAAATTTTTCCCTTATATCACGGTTATCACTCCGAACTTACCTGAAGTCGAACTGCTTATAGATAGAAAGGTCAAGACTCTGGATGATATGAAGCATGCGGCTAGCTATCTCAATGAATTAGGAGCTAAGACTGTCGTTGTCAAAGGTGGAAACCGCTTGGATGGAAATAAAGCGATAGATGTCTTTTATGATGGAGCAGACTACAAATTATTTGAGGAAGTTGTGTTGGATAAAAACAATACCGGTGCAGGATGTACATTTGCTTCAAGTATAGCTAGTGAATTAGTTAAAGGATGTTCAGAAACAGAAGCTGTGACAAATGCTAAAGCCTTTGTTTATGAATCAATTAAACAATCAAATGAATTTGGAGTAGTTCAATATGCAAAATAAGAAAACAAAAGAGCTAACATTATTGGCTATCTTAACAGCTTTATCAGTGACCTTTGGATTCGTAGCTAAAATTCCAACTCCGACAGGGCTCTTAACCTTGGTAGATGGGGGAATCTACTTCACAGCCTTCTATCTTGGGAAGAAAGAGGGGGCAATTGTGGGCGGATTGTCTGCTTTTCTGATAGATTTGCTATCATCTGCTCCGCAATGGATGTTTATCAGTTTGTTAATCCATGGTGCACAAGGTTATTTTGCTGGCTTTAAAGGGAACTATCGTATCCTAGGTCTTCTGATTGCAGCAGTTGTGATGGTGGGTGGTTATGCACTTGCTTCAGTATTTATGTATGGAACAGGAGCTTCAATCGCAGAAGTGATTCCTAATTTCTGCCAGAATGCTTTTGGTGTAGTTGTTGGATGGGTATTGTATCAAGGATTCAAAAAAGTTCAGTCTAAAAAAGGTTAATAACATTACTAAACCCTATTGACAATAACTAAATTGGGTGTTAAGATATAAAAGTTGTCTTAACAGACTTGCCACAAACTTGAAAAGGTTCCAAAACTTTAAAAAAGTTATTGACAAGACAAGTGAGAGATGATATTATAAATAAGCTGTTTCGGAAGGGGCGGCGAACACGAGAAGTAAAAAAACTTCGAAAAAAGTGTTGACAAGTCATTCTAGATTTGCTAGAATATAGAAGTTG
>NZ_KV832471.1:0-15851 GCF_001837455.1 Streptococcus sp. HMSC068F04 | reverse complement strand
GTCACCCACTACAGTTGACAAAGAGCCCTTAATATACTATTGAATTATTTAGCAATTTTTGCGAAGTATTCAAGAGTACGTACAAGTTGTGAAGTGTATGACATTTCATTGTCATACCATGACACAGTTTTAACCAATTGATGTCCATCAACAGTTTGAACTTTAGTTTGAGTTGCGTCAAACAATGAACCGAATGACATACCAACAACGTCAGAAGATACGATTGGATCTTCAGTGTAACCGTAAGATTCGTTAGCAGCTGCTTTCATTGCTGCGTTAACTTCATCAACAGTTACTTCTTTGTTAAGGACTGAAACCAACTCAGTTACAGAACCTGTTGGAACTGGAACACGTTGAGCAGCACCGTCAAGTTTACCGTTCAATTCAGGGATAACCAAACCGATAGCTTTAGCAGCACCAGTTGAGTTAGGAACGATGTTAGCAGCACCAGCACGAGCACGACGCAAATCACCTTTACGGTGTGGTCCATCAAGGATCATTTGGTCTCCAGTGTAACCGTGGATAGTAGTCATCAAACCTTGTTTAACACCAAAGTTATCTTGCAATGCTTTAGCCATTGGTGCCAAACAGTTAGTTGTACATGAAGCACCTGAAATAACTGTTTCAGTACCATCAAGTGTATCGTGGTTAGTGTTGAATACGATTGTTTTAACATCGCTTCCACCAGGAGCAGTGATAACAACTTTCTTAGCACCACCATTAGCGTGCAAGTGTTTTTCAGCAGCTGCTTTAGTTGCAAAGAAACCAGTTGCTTCAAGAACGATTTCTACACCGTCACTAGCCCAGTCAATTTGTTCTGGATCACGTTCAGCAGAAACCTTAACGAATTTACCGTTAACTTCAAATCCACCTTCTTTTACTTCAACAGTTCCGTTGAAACGACCTTGAGTTGTGTCATATTTCAACAAATGTGCAAGCATTGTAGGATCTGTAAGGTCATTGATGCGTGTAACTTCAACACCTTCTACGTTTTGGATACGACGGAAAGCAAGACGACCAATACGACCGAAACCGTTAATACCAACTTTAACTACCATTAGTGATTTCCTCCTTATGAAAATCAAATAAATATAATTTTGAGAGCAAGCTCTCCCTATTGTGAAAAGATTAACTTGAGCGCTTTCAATTCAACCTTTCAACAGTCATATTATATAATTTTTTTCAAAAAATTGCAAATAGAAAAGGCACTTACTTTCATAAGTACCTTAACTTTATAAGTTCTAATTAAGCTTCACCAGAATTTTTCTTGATGATTTCTTCTTGAACTGATTTAGGAACATCTTCATAGTGGTCAAATACCATCATGAATGTACCACGACCTTGAGTTGCAGAACGAAGTGTTGTTGCATAACCGAACATTTCAGCAAGTGGAACATATGCACGAACGATTTGGCTGTTACCGTGTGCTTCCATACCATCAACACGTCCACGACGAGCTGTAACGTGACCCATAACATCACCAAGGTTTTCTTCAGGAACAGTGATTGTTACAAGCATCATTGGTTCAAGGATAGTTGGTTGTGCAGTCTTAGCAGCTTCTTTAAGTGCAAGAGACGCAGCGATCTTGAAGGCAGTTTCAGATGAATCGACATCGTGGTATGAACCATCGTAAAGCTTAGCTTTGATGTCAACCATTGGGTATCCAGCAAGGACACCGTTAGCCATAGATTCTTCCAATCCTTTTTCTACTGCAGGGATGAATTCACGTGGAACCACACCACCGACGATAGCATTTTCGAATTCGAATCCTTTACCTTCTTCGTTTGGAGTAAATTCAATCCAAACATCACCAAACTGACCTTTACCACCAGATTGACGTTTGAAGAATCCACGTGCTTGTGTTCCAGCACGGAATGTTTCACGGTAAGATACTTGTGGAGCACCAACGTTTGCTTCAACTTTGTGTTCACGTTTCAAACGGTCAACAAGGACATCAAGGTGAAGTTCACCCATACCAGAGATAACTGTTTCACCAGTTTCAGGGTTAGTTTCAACACGGAATGTTGGATCTTCTTCAGCCAGTTTTTGAAGACCGATACCCATCTTATCTTGGTCAGCTTTAGTCTTAGGCTCAACCATCAATTGGATAACTGGTTCTGGAACTTCGATTGACTCAAGAATAACTTTAGCTTTTTCATCAGTCAATGAGTCACCAGTTGTAGTATCTTTCAAACCGATAGCAGCAGCGATATCACCAGCGTATACTTGTTCAATTTCTTGACGGCTGTTAGCGTGCATTTGAAGGATACGTCCGATACGTTCACGTTTACCTTTAGATGTGTTCATTACATATGAACCTGATTGAAGGATACCTGAGTAAACACGGATAAATGTCAAACGACCTACAAATGGGTCAGTCATGATCTTGAAGGCAAGGGCTGCGAATGGCTCATCATCAGATGCTGGACGAGTTTCTTCTTCGTCTGTATCTGGGTTGATACCTTTGATTGCAGGGATATCAAGTGGGCTTGGAAGGTAATCGATAACCGCATCAAGCATCAATTGAACACCTTTGTTCTTGAAGGCAGAACCACAAAGAACTGGGAAGAATTCAACGTTGATTGTCGCACGACGGATAGCTGCTTTCAATTCCTCGTTAGTGATTTCTTCACCTTCAAGGTATTTCATCATCAAATCTTCGTCAGTTTCAGCAACTGCTTCGATCAATTTTTCACGGTATTCGTTTGCTTGATCAACGTAATCAGCTGGAATATCTTCTTCAAGAATATCTGTACCAAGGTCATTAGTATAGATTTCAGCTTTCATTTTAATCAAGTCAATGATACCACGGAAATCATCTTCAGCACCGATTGGCAATTGGATTGGGTGTGCGTTTGCTTGAAGACGATCGTGAAGTGTGCTTACTGAGTAAAGGAAGTCTGCACCGATTTTATCCATTTTGTTGGCAAATACGATACGTGGAACACCATACTCAGTTGCTTGACGCCAAACTGTTTCAGTTTGAGGTTCTACACCTGATTGTGAGTCAAGAACGGTTACGGCACCATCCAATACACGGAGTGAACGTTGTACTTCGATTGTGAAGTCCACGTGTCCTGGTGTATCGATGATGTTAACGCGGTGACCATCCCATTGTGCTGTTGTAGCGGCAGATGTGATTGTGATACCACGTTCTTGTTCTTGCTCCATCCAGTCCATTTGTGATGCACCTTCGTGAGTTTCACCGATTTTGTGGATTTTACCAGTGTAGTAAAGGATACGCTCTGTTGTAGTTGTTTTACCGGCATCGACGTGGGCCATGATACCGATATTACGAGTTTTTGCAAGTGAAAATTCGCGTGCCATTAGGTTATTCTCCTATAAATATTTTAGTTTACTTATTTATTATAACATTATTGTCAAAAAACGGATAGGCAGGACCTACCCGTTTTTTCACTAATATTTAACTGGTTTTCAAATGATATGAATGATATTATTTGAATTCAGAGTCAGCCTATTACAAATCCATAATCTTAGCTTATGAATATATGACTGTAATTCAGCTTGAAGCTTATGATTACCAGCGGAAGTGTGCAAAGGCACGGTTTGCTTCAGCCATTTTGTGAGTATCTTCACGTTTCTTAACTGATGCACCAGTGTTGTTTGCAGCGTCCATGATTTCTTTTGCAAGACGATCTTTCATAGTGTGTTCACCACGCGCACGTGATGCGTTAACCAACCAACGAAGACCAAGAGTTGTACGACGTTCTGGACGAACTTCAACTGGGACTTGGTAGTTTGAACCACCGACACGACGTGCACGTACTTCAAGTACAGGCATGATGTTGTCCATAGCTGTTTCAAATACTTCAAGAGCATCGTTTCCAGTTGCTTCTTTGATTTGCTCGAAAGCATCGTATACGATTGTTGCAGCAGTACCACGTTTACCGTCAAGCATTACACGGTTGATAAGACGTGTAACGATTTTTGAATTGTACAATGGATCTGCCAATACTTCACGTTTAGGCGCTCTATTTTTACGACTCATTTTATCTTATCTCCCTTCTTATCCTTTAGGACGTTTAGCACCGTATTTAGAACGGCTTTGTTTACGATCAGCTACACCTGCAGTATCAAGTGCACCACGGACGATGTGGTAACGTACCCCTGGAAGGTCTTTTACACGTCCACCACGGATAAGAACAACGCTGTGTTCTTGAAGGTTGTGTCCGATACCTGGGATGTAAGCAGTAACTTCGATAAGGTTGCTCAAACGTACACGAGCGAATTTACGAAGGGCTGAGTTAGGTTTCTTAGGTGTCATTGTTCCAACACGTGTTGCAACACCACGTTTTTGTGGTGAAGATACGTTAGTTTGAACTTTTTTGTGGCTGTTGTAACCAACGTTCAAAGCTGGTGATTTAGATTTTACAACTTTTGATTGACGTGGTTTACGAACCAATTGGTTAATTGTAGGCATCTACATTCTCCTGTGTTTTTTTATTTTTGGTTGATATGGCACTTGGTGACAGCCCATATCTGTGTGTACTTTTGCAACTTATGTCAGCACGTCTCTGTACACTTTTGAGAGACCAAAAGTAAAAAGTACCGTCTAATATAGTATCATTTTTTGATAATTATTGTCAAGACTTTCTTGTTAAAAAGAAAAATTCCTAATCGTTAAATTAGGAATACTATCGTAGATTAATTATTTGTCAAAAATATTACCGACTTCAACTTCTACCTTCTGTGCTTTTACATCGATGTCAGAAACAGTAAGTAATGATTTATATTCATGGATATCACGATCACCTTTAGCATTTTCTGCGAATACAGCTACACCTACTAACTCACTATCAAATTCTGAAAGCAAGCTAATCATACCCGTAATGGTACCGCCACCTTTAAGAAAATCATCGACAATAAGGACACGGCTATTAGGTTTCAAACTACGTTTTGAAAGGAACATCTTTTCAATACGATCACTTGAACCACTAACGTAGTTTACAGATACGGTTGAACCTTCTGTAATTTTCAAGTCACGACGAACAATAACAAATGGAATGTTCAAGACATCTGCTACTGCATTTGCTAAAGGAACTCCTTTAGTTGCAACAGTCATAACGGCATCAATTTTTTGTCCTTTAAAGGCACTGGCAATGATACGACCAACATTTTTTAAAATAGACGGTGTACTCAGTAAATCAGATAGGTAGAGATAACCACCTGGTAAGATACGATCACTCTCGGAAAGACGTTTACAAAGATCTTCAACCAGACTTCTTGCATCTTCATCAGAAATAGTCGGTGTAAACATAACGCCACCAGATGCACCAGTTACTGTTTCGATTTCTCCTATTTGACTTTCCTCAAAAGCTTTTTTAATGATAGCAACATCTTCTGAGATTGAAGACTTTGCAGCTTCATAACGTTCTGCAAAGGTGTTGAGACTTGTCAATTGATAAGGATTATTAATCAGGTAGTTTGAAATCACTACCATGCGCTCACTTCGTTTTAATTTCATATGTTACCTATATTTTCTGTACTTTTTAACTATTATACCATAATACAGCAAAAAACGAACATTTTCATATAAAATGCTCGCTTAATTTCGATTTTAATCAAATTTTGGCTTGTAGAAGGAACGATTATCCATAGCAAAGAGACGATTTGTCATTTCTCCTGGACCTACTAGGTTAAGGGCTGTCGTCATCATCATCATACTGGCATCAAGATTATCAATCATATGAATAATTTCTGCTTCCATAATACGGGGGCGCACTGGACTACCATACTCTAGTTGTCCGTGGTGGCTGAGAATGACATGACGCAAAACAACAACATCCTCACGCGTATCGTCAATATTAAGCTCCATGAGCACCTTAGTGATTTCTTCATCAATCAAAGCAATATGACCAATCAAGTTTCCACGAACCGTATACTCAGTATTTTCAGGACCAGTAAGTTCAATAACCTTAGCTAAATCATGAAGCATAATTCCGGCAAAGAGTAGACTCTTATTGAGCTCTGGATAAATATCTCCAATGCTGTCCGCTAGGCGAACCATAGTAGCTGTATGATAGGCTAGTCCACTTTCAAAAGCATGATGATTTGTTTTAGCAGCTGGAAAAGTGAAGAACTCTTTATTATACTTTCGATAAAGGGCACGAACAACACGCTGCCAAGTTGCTTCCTCAATCTTGAAAATCATTTGCTCTAGGTATTCGCGTACTTCGGAAGGATTTACTGGTGGTTTCTCTTTGAAATCAGCCGGATCATTTGGCTCACCAAATGTAGGCAAGCGTAAGGTAATTTGGTTTACCTGAGGAGTATTATTATAAACCTCTCGACGGCCCTCCATATGCACTACTTTACCTGCGGTAAATTCTTCGACATTATAAGGCTGAGCATCCCATAGGTTGCCTGAAATCTCTCCAGTATCATCCTGGAATGTAAAGGCAATGTAATCCTTTCCTGCTCTTGTCTTACGTACCTCTGCACGCTTAATCAGATAAAAACCTTCAAAATACTCGTCTTTTTTCATTTGATTAATCTTCATGCTTGTCCTCGTTTTCTAATCGTGGTAAATCCAACAAACTTTGTATCGCACTGTCTTGATAGGTTTCAATTGTATCAAGAGCTCTAACAATTGCCCTACTCCTTGTGTTAAGAAGACTATCGACGGTTTTACTTGCTGTATTCAATTGTTTCTGAGCTTTAGCTAACATATCTCCAAACCTGCCAAATTCTAGTTTGACGTTACCTAAAATCTTACTAATATCATCCGCATTCTTTTGAATATTCAAAGTTCTAAAACCTACAGACAATGAATTCAAGAGTGCTGATAAGGTTGACGGCCCTGCGATAACAATATTCTCCTCGCGACGAAGGGCGTCAAAGAAGGCTGGTTGGCGTACTACCTCAGCATAAAGTCCTTCCGTCGGCAAAAATAATATACCAAAATTTGTAGTTTCAGGTGGGTTAAGATACTTCTTGTTAATATCCTTTGCAAATCGCTTAATACTAGCCAGAAGTGACTTACGGTGATTCTCAATCTCCTCTTTATTACCAGACTCATAAGCATCTTCCAGACGATAGTAATCTTCCAAAGGAAACTTAGAATCAATGGGAAGGTAGATATATTCGTCTTTATGGTTTCCTGGCATTTTGATTGCATATTCAACTCGTTCACTTGAACCTGATACCGTAGGAAATTCTCGCTCGTACTGATTAACAGTCAATATGTCTTCAATAATTTGCCCTAATTGAAGCTCTCCCAAAATACCTCGTGTTTTTGTATTTGAAAGGACCTTGTTAAGACTTCCAACATCCTTGGCTACATTTTTCATTTCCCCCAAGCCCTGATTAACCGACTCTAACTGTCTTGAAACTGTCTCAAAAGAGGCTTGTAAACGTGTTTGTAAGGTTTGCTCAAGTTTCTCTTCAACTGTCTGACGCATTTGTTCCAAACGTTTCTCATTGGAATCCTGCATATCTTTAACAGCTTTGGTTAAGCTTTGGTTTATTTGCTCAAGACGTTGGTCAGAACGGTCTCGATTATCAGACAAATTTTGATGTAAAACCTCTCGGATATCTGTCAACTGTTGATATAGTTCCATCTGCAATTGGTTCAATTGCTTTGTTGTTTCCAGTTGGTTTGTCTTAGCAAAACTTTCCAATTGAAACGAAACTTGATCTGAAAGATTATCTGCATTTTCTTCCAAACTCTTATTAATCTGTTCTTTTAACTCCATATTCTTCAAGAAAAGAACAATAAGAATCCCCAAGCTTAATAAAGTTAAAAGTGTAAGTAGATAAATCATACTAACTCCTATCTTTAGTCTGGATGACAATCACATATCCATTTGGCACAAGCACTTGAATCGGACCATCAATGAATTCATTGCTAGAATAGATTTTCTTCTGGAAATAATTCATACTAGTTAATTCGTATTTTGCTCCCAAAATCGTCAGTTCTCCATCACCCTCATGTAAAAAAGAAACATACGTCATTCCGGGTTCTTGTAAAACTTTATGACTTCCTTCTGGATAATAAGTAATCTTATTTTGCTTATCTCGCAAACAGATACGCCTCATAAAAGGAGCTAATTCAGGATCGCTGACCAAAAATATATTTGATAACATATGATCAATTCTGCCACCAAAAGCACCGAAAATAGTTACTTCCGCCTCAGGATATAACTGAAATGTAATTTTTAGGGCTAACTCTGTATCCGTGTCATCCTTTTCAGCCGGAGCAATCATACAATCTTTGGTAGCTGATTGGATCATCTCTAACTCTGACCGAGATACTGAATCAAAGTCTCCAACAGCCAAATCAATAGGTAAACCTAACTCCAACAAACGTAAGCACGCACGATCCACCCCAACAAAATAATCAAAATCGGTAGTGAACCACTCTAGCTCACCACCGACAAATAAAGCTATTTTAGGCATCGATAGCATCACGAAGCGTTTGAACTTGCGCTGTCAAATCAGGATTTTTGAAGAGGTAAGAGCCCGCGACAAAAACATTAGCCCCCGCCTTGGCACATGCTGCAATAGTGTTATTATCTACACCACCATCAACTTCAATATCGAATGAATAGCCACCTTTTTCACGAAGCTCCACAACACGCTCTACTTTAGACATCATTTCTGGAATGAACGTCTGACCACCAAAACCTGGATTTACAGTCATGATAAGTACTTGATCCACTAAATCAAGTACAGGAATAAGTGCCTCAACTGGGGTTCCAGGATTAATCACAACACCTGCTTTCATACCAGCAGCTTTGATTTTCTGGAGGGCACCATGGATATGCTTGGTGGCTTCAACATGAATGGTCATGATATCTGCACCAGCTTGTGCATAGGCATCCACATAACGCTCTGGATCAACAACCATAAGGTGACAATCAAAAACTAACTTGCTATGTTTACGCATGCTAGCAACCACATCTGCTCCCCAACTGATATTAGGAACAAATTGACCATCCATAATATCAATGTGAACATATTCCGCACCTGATGCATCAATACGAGCTAGTTCTGAAGCAAAATTAGCGTAATCAGCAGCTAGGATAGAAGGAGCAATTTTATATGACATGAGAGACCTACTTTCTTTTTACAGTTTTTTTATATGTTTCACGACGATTTTCAATTTCACTTAGAAATTGAAGGTAATTATCATAACGGACTTGCCAGATTTGGCCATTTTCAACCTCTTCCTTAACAGCGCAAGAAGGCTCATGGGTATGAGTACAAGAACGGAATTTACAACCATGACTAGCTTGACGAATTTCCGGAAAAGCTTCACTCAAGTCCTCTGCATTATCCACTTCATAATCTAGCGAAGAGAATCCTGGTGTATCAGCAATCTTCCCACCATGAACGTCATAAAGACTTACAGCCCTTGTAGTATGACGTCCACGACCTAAACTGTCTGAAATTTCACCTGTTTCTAAATGTAACTGTGGGGCAATACGGTTCAACAAGGTTGATTTTCCAACACCCGTCTGTCCCATAAAGACTGTTATTTTATCAGTCAAGAGCGGCAATAGTTCTTCCAAACTGAAGATAAAATCAAAACCAATTTTTTGATACTGTTTTTGAATGGCTTTCATTTCTGAATCATCTTCAACCAAGTCCATCTTAGAAATATAGATTACAGGTTTTATATTTTTATGCTCTAGTAAAACCAAAAAACGGTCCAAAAGATTACTGTTAAAATCCGGTTCCTTAGCAGACATAATAACCACAGCCTGATCTATATTGACAATGGGTGGACGCACTAAACTATTGATTCGTTGACCAATTTTTAGGATATAACCTTCTGAATTTTCCTCTGCTGAAAATTCAACAAAATCTCCAACATAAGGTGTTTGTCCTTTTTTTCTAAAATTTCCTCGTGCACGCGTTTGGTATACAACACCATCATGCTCTACATAATAGAAACCTGCCAGTGCTTTGATAATTCTTCCTTGCAAGTGAACTCCTCATTCGTTTAATAGCCCTATTATATCACAAATTAGAAAGCTTTTCTGGAACAAAAAAACGGATCTTCCATTTCCCATGGGCCTCCTTGCATTTTCAATAGATTGCAGTATAATAGGCATATCATCTGCGGAGGTGGTGGAATGGCAGACACGCATGCTTCAGGCGCATGTGCTTTTTCAAGCGTGAGGGTTCAAATCCCTTTCTCCGCATAGCTAAAAATCCCACTGAATCTCAGTGGGATTTTTGAATTATAGGCCTGCTTCTCTCAAAGCATCTGATAAGTGTGCAAAATCAGAAATAGATAAAGCCTCTCCACGAATAGAAGGTTTTATATCTGCAATTTCCAAAGCCTGCTCAAGTTTGGCTTTCACTTCCTCAGATTTACCAAAATGATTTGTTAAATTATTCCACAATGTCTTACGACGATGGACAAAGCTAGCCTTAGCCACTCGGAAAAGGAAATCCTCATCTTTAACTTCAACCAACGGTTGTTCACGACGCGTCATCTTCAAAATAGCTGAGTCAACATTAGGGGCTGGTACAAAGACTGTACGAGGGACAATGAATGCCACTTTAGCGGTCATATAATACTGAACGGCAATTGATAGAGAACCATAAGCCTTGCTATTAGGCTCTGCAGAAATGCGGTCAGCGACTTCTTTTTGCATCATAACGACAAATTCTGCAAAAGGAATCTTACTCTCAATCAAATGCATCAAGATCGGCGTCGTAATATAATATGGCAAATTGGCTACGACCTTAATTGGTAGTTCTGGATTTTTAAATTCATTTACCCGTGTCTGTAAATCTGCCTTGAGAACATCTTCATTAATCACGTTAACATTATCATGATCACGTAATGTATCCTCCAAAATCGGAACCAATCGATCATCAATTTCAAAAGCCATAACTTCCGCAGCATTTTCAGCCAAGAATTCTGTTAATGCTCCGATACCAGGTCCAATTTCGATTACATTGACATTTTTATCAATCTCTGCCGTATCAACAATTTTTTGTAAAATATTTGTATCTGTTAAGAAGTTCTGTCCGAAAGACTTCTTAAAGGTAAAGCCATGGCGTTCAAGTACAGCCTTGGTCACGCTATAATCTGCAATTCTCATTTATTCTCTTTTCTTATTAATTTCACGATTTTTATATTTGGACACAAAACAAGTCCAAGTTCTTAATTATCCCAACCTCTATAATAAGCTACTTAATAGCGATTTGATTTTAAGATTACTGGTAGTCTAGTAATTTGACATAGCCTCTTCCAGCTCCTCTAAAGTGATTCCAAACAATTCCAAACGTTTTAGAAGCTGCTTCCCATTGCAATAACCAATACGAAGCGCCTCGCCCAAATATTCTCGACGCTTTCGACTATCTGCTCCCATTAGTAGTCCTAACTTCATAAGATTTGATTTACTAATATCAAACTGATTATCATCATCGTAACTACCTAGAACTCCAGATAAGGCCTTTTGAAGGTCCTCAAAACTCGCATGCTCAACACCCAATGAACGACCTTTAGTCTTAGATTTTGGTGTTGCTTCCCCACGGTTTAAGAAAGCATGCTTTGCTGTCGGAACAGCTTCCATGATGATTTTACGGATACGTTCACCATTATAGTCTGGATCAGTGAAAACAATCACTCCGCGTAAGTCATTAAGCTTATCAATACGCTCTAAGTCGTCTTCATTGATAGCAGAGCCTCTAGTCTCATAGGTATCCACCTCATAAAAACGTCTCAAATTTGCGGTATCATCCTTACCTTCTACCACGACGATTTCTTGAATTTTTATTTTTTCTTCATCTTCTTGCATACTTTAGTCCACTGATTTTGTACTTCATTATCAAAAAATTTTAACTGTGGTGCACTGCCAGGTACTCTCAATTCCAATAGTCTATATATATAAACTAACTTGTCTTTTAAGTTTAAATTTAGCCCTAAAAGTACTTCTTTCTTGTCTTTGTCATAGACTCGTTCAAATGAATTATAGATAGAATTCATCGAGTGCTCTGACGCAAGCTGTAGACATGGCAACTCCAAGTATTTGTTTACTGATTCGTTTTTTAGTATCGATTCAAAAATTGAAATCATCATTTCTCTCTGGCTTAACGGTGTTTGAATCTCTCCACCATACAAGCTGAAAGCGCATCTTGTCTCATTGAATGTCTCATAAGCATGACGTAACTCTTCTTCCGTCATATTCGTCAAATGTGCAACTAGATCCTTAACATCAATTTTTAAAGGAATCATACCAGTTTCAATCAAACATTCTCTAACTAGATCATCTTTTAATGATGAAACCTTACCATCTACCACCCAATCTTCCTTTAACTCACTCGAAACTATAACAAGATACTTAGATCTTATGCTATTCTTTTTAAGATAGTCCAAAGATTCCAACCAAAACAATGCATCAGAATACGAGCTTTTCATAATTAAATTCCCAAATTGAATATACTTCCCCTCCTTATCCTTTAAATCCATATACCCTGGAGAAATCTTAGCATCGTATCGTTTCTTAATCTTTAACACATAATCTTGTAAAATATTCTTATCGTAACATTTACCTAACTCTACATCATTTAACCAGTTCTCTAGTCTATTTTTAAGTTCTTTACCATCATAATCTTCTTTACTTATTATATCTTCCCAACTAAAATTTGAAGTAACCCCTTTCTTTACTCCATTAACTAAATTGTTCATTTCAGAAATTATTTTGTTTAGTTCAGGTCTAATATTTGTTTCAATTTGTTCCCAATACCTATCAGTTACTTCAAAAATTTTATCTGAATCATAATCATTAGAAAATTTTTTATCCCTAAATTCAAATAGTTTTTCCTTGACTAAATCTTTTATTTTATCATACTTAAGTAAGTTATTTTGTTTTTCTATACTTTCTATCACTTGATTTGTGTCCCGTTACAATTTATAAGTGCCCTGGACCACTTGAGATTCATTATTAAGATATTCTACTTGAGAAACAAATGGAATGAAAGTCTTCACTCTCACTTGATTTAATGCCTCAAAAACCTTATCAGGAGTTAAATAATTTTTAAGCGGATAAAGTATACTATTAGTATCAAAAATAAAAAACGCATCTACTACAACTTCTTTAACAAAGAATTCTTTTGATAAGTTTTTATACTTTTCATTATTAAGATATTCGTGATATTGTTTGATTAAATTCATTTTCCTAATCCTCCATAAATAGTCTAAACTTAATTAAACCCAAAAATCCTCATCGCATTATCATAAGTAGCTCTAGCAACCTCTTCACTTGTTAAACCACGAAGCTCAGCAATCTTATCTACTACGTAACGTGTATAGCCTGTACGATTCTCGCGACCACGTTTGGGAACGGGTGCCAAATACGGTGCATCCGTTTCAACCAGAATCTTATCTAAAGGTAACTTCTGAGCAGCTTCTTGGACATCCAAAGCCTTCTTAAAAGTTACAACACCTGAAAATGAAATCATCATTCCAAGATCAACAAATTTTTGAGCCATTTCTAAGGATCCTGAATATGAGTGCATAATCCCCCCACGAGGACCAACACCAACCTCTTTAATAACAGCGTAGGTATCCTCAAGTGCATCACGTGTATGGACAACAAAAGGTAAATTGTGTTCCTTTGACAAAGCTATTTGACGCTTAAAGACATCAATCTGAATCTCTTTAGGATCTTCCATCCAATAATAATCCAAACCAATTTCCCCAAGTGCCACTACTTTCGGATTATCCAATTGTGATACAATCATATCCTCAATTTCCTGAGAATAGGACCCTGCTTCCGTAGGATGCCATCCAATCGTACTATATAGTTGATCATACTTCTCTGATAGTGCTAAAGATTTATCAATTGTCGGCTTATCAAAACCAACAATATTCATTTTTATAACACCTAGTTCAGCTGCAAAATCTATTTCTTCTTGTTCTTTTCCTGCAAAATTATCCACATTAAGGTGGGTATGCGTATCAAAAATTTCAATCATAGGTCTATTATAACAAAAACGAGCGAGCATAGCTCACTCACCTTTTCATTTTATTAAACAAAGAGTCGCATATATTCTATCTTTGTACAACGATTCATTACAATATCCTGTCTATTCGCTTGACGAAGAATAGTCTCAGCCTCCTCATTCTCAAGACCAATTTGACTCCAAAAAACTTTTGCATCCGTTTCAAGAAAATCATAAGCAACATCTGGTAAAAACTCACTTCGTCTAAATACATCAACAATATCAATCGAAAATGGGATATCTTTAAGATAAGCATAAACATGCTCTCCAAGAAGCTCCTGGCCTTCTAGTTTGGGATTTACTGGTATGATACGATAACCAGCAGCTTGTAGAAAATGAGCAACCTGATAAGATGCTGCCTCCTTACGATGAGATAAACCAACAATTGCAATCGTCTTTGCTGATTTTAGATAAGACTCTATAACCTCAGCAGTAGGATTTTGAAATGAATAAGACATAAGACTCTCCTTGTCGTTCGAATAAAATAAAAATCCCTAAACGGGACTGTGACGATTAGTTAGCTAAGCTCTGCAACGATAGCTTTAATTTGTTCTTTTGTATGTACACCTGCAACTTGCTTAACAACCTCACCATCTTTTTTGAAGAGTAAAGTTGGAATAGACATGATTCCAAACTTCTGAGCTGTTTCTGGGTTCTCATCAACATCAATTTTAACAATCTTAAGTTCATCTTCTGAAATCTCTTCAGAAAGTTGCTCAAGAATTGGTGCTTGCATCAAGCAAGGCCCACACCAAGTTGCCCAAAAATCAATCAAAACGAGCCCTTCAGCTGTTTCTTGTTCAAATGTAGCATCTGTTACTACTTGTGTCATATATTCATCCTCCTAGACATTATAAAACTTTTGTAGACCTATTCTATATGATTCTAAAGGCCATTGCAAGAATTTGACACATACATAAAAAATTCTTATCAAATATTAATCATTGCCTATCATAGACATCACTTGCTCACAGCCTATCTTGGGAGTATAATAATAAAAAACTAAAAAATAGAAATGAGTAAATATGGATAAAGATGCAATGATTACCTATCTCATAGGTGAACTCAAAAAAGAAAATCTAGAATTACATGATTTGATTATCCCAGAAGAACTCGAGGAAAAGCAAAAGCTTCTCAGAGCCCTCTTTAATACACGTAAACCAATGGCAGCATCAACACAATTCTTGACAATACAAGATCTTTACCTACAAGTTAGGAAAGGGGAACGTGGATTTGTACAACTCAGTTCACTCCAGCCCATCCCTCAAGATGATCGAATCTACCTCTGGAAGGGTGATATTACAAGACTTGAAGTAGATGCAATCGTAAATGCAGCCAATAAAACCTTACTAGGATGTATGAAACCACTCCATGATTGTGTAGATAATGCTATTCATACATATGCAGGTGTTCAGTTACGCCAAGCTTGTTTCGAACTCATCTTAGAACAAGGATATGAAGAACCCGTTGGTATGGCTAAAATCACTCCAGCTTACAACCTTCCTTCTGCTTTTGTCATTCATACAGTAGGTCCGAAAATAGTAGACCAACCGACACAAATTGATGAGGATCTTTTAGCAAAAAGCTATCTCTCAGTATTAGCACTAGCCGAGAAAAATAACATTGAATCAATTGCTATTCCATGTCTATCAACTGGAGATTTCAATTTTCCAAAACAAAAAGCTGCCAAAATCGCCATTCAAACAGTCAAAACCTTTATTAATGAGTCAAGTATAATAAAAAAAGTCATATTTAACGTATTTGATGATGAAAATTTAGCAATTTATCAAAAACTCCTTGCTGAATAAAAAAGAAGAAAATCAAAATGATTTTCTTCTCAGAATGAAGACAAACATCGTTTTTGA
>NZ_KV832470.1:0-11403 GCF_001837455.1 Streptococcus sp. HMSC068F04 | reverse complement strand
TCTTTGTTGCACTTGACTTGACAATTAGGGCAAAAAATAGTTTTAATTATTAACCTAGGTTAGCCGTATTCTACTCCTAACCAATGAATGAGTCAATTATTTTGTCTCTGTTTAGTTATAAAAAAAGTGAAAGCCTAGGCCTCCACTTTTTATGATTAGTCTACGTTAACGTATTCTTTTGAAAGTTCAAGAACTTCTTCCATTGTTGAACATTCAGTAAGCGCACGGTTAGCATATTCTTCCATTTTAGCTGTGTCAAGTTTCTTCATCAAGCTACGTGTACGAAGAACAGATGTCGCTGACATTGAGAACTCATCCAAGCCCATTCCGACAAGAAGTGGAACAGCAGTTTGGTCACCGGCCATTTCACCACACATACCAGCCCATTTACCTTCAGCGTGAGCCGCTTTGATAACATTGTTAATCAAACGAAGGATTGATGGGTTATATGGTTGGTAAAGGTATGAAACTTGTTCGTTCATACGGTCAGCAGCCATAGTGTATTGGATAAGGTCGTTTGTACCAATTGAGAAGAAATCAACTTCTTTAGCAAATTGGTCAGCAAGCATAGCTGCAGCAGGGATTTCAATCATGATACCTACTTCGATATCGTCTGCAACGGCAACACCTTCAGCAACCAATTTAGCTTTTTCTTCTTCAAGAATACCTTTAGCAGTACGGAACTCAGTCAACAAAGCAACCATTGGGAACATGATACGCAATTTACCGTGAACAGATGCACGAAGCAAGGCACGCAATTGTGTACGGAACATTTGGTTACCAGTTTCAGAGATAGAAATACGCAAAGCACGGTAACCCAAGAATGGGTTCATTTCTTTAGGAAGATCGAAGTAAGGGAGTTCTTTATCCCCACCGATATCCATTGTACGAACGACAACAGGTTTACCGTTCATACCTTCAAGAACTGCTTTGTATGCTTCATATTGGTCATCTTCAGTTGGGAAGTCTTGAGAATCCATATACAAGAATTCCGTACGATAAAGACCAACTGCTTCTGCACCGTTATCATTTACACCTTCAACGTCTTTAGGTGTACCGATGTTAGCAGCCAATTCGAAATGTTTTCCATCAGCAGTAACTGTTTGAGCATCTTTAAGGAGAGCCCATTCAGCTTTTTGTTTAGCGTAAGCTTCACCAGCTGCTTTAAACTCAGCAATTTGCTCTTCAGTTGGGTTGATAACAACTTCACCAGTAATACCTGAAACCGCCAAAATGTCGCCATCTTTGACAAGTTCTGTGATGTTATTTGTACCAAGAACGGCTGCGATTTCAAGTGTACGAGCCATGATTGCAGAGTGACTTGTACGTCCACCGATATTAGTAACAAAAGCTTTTACGTACTTTTTGTTCAACTGAGCTGTATCAGATGGTGTCAAGTCATGAGCAACAACGATTGATTCTTCGTTGATTGTTGCTGGGTTAGGCAATTTTTTACCAAGCAAGTTAGCAAGCACACGTTTTGTAACGTCACGAATATCCGCTGCACGTTCTTGCATGTATGGGTTGTCTTCCATACCTTCAAAAATAGCGATAAACATGTCTGTTACTTCTGTCAAAGCAGCTTCAGCATTAACTTGTTTAGCACGGATAGTTTCTTTAATTTGACCAGTCATTTCTGGGTCAGCAAGAACCATCAAGTGAGCATCAAAAACGGCTGCCGCTTCTTCACCAAGGCTTTCAACTGCTTTTTCACGGATAACAGAAAGCTCGTCTTGTGACGCCGCTAGAGCAGCATCTAGACGAGCCTCTTCTGCACTTGTATCTTCAACTGTTACAGTTTCAAATGACAAGTCCGGTTGAACAAGCAGATATGCCTTAGCAACTGCAACACCATCAGATGCTGCGATTCCTTTAAGCATTTCTGTCATATTCTTATGCCAATCCTTCTTTTGTCATTGTTTCTGCGATTGCTACGATTGCGTCATCAGCATCAGCACCTTCTGCAGAGATAGTTACGTCAGCACCTTGACCAACACCAAGGCTCATAACACCCATGATAGATTTAAGGTTAACTGCTTTACCT
The DNA here is from genome assembly GCF_001837455.1 of Streptococcus sp. HMSC068F04. Lineage (NCBI taxonomy): Bacteria > Bacillati > Bacillota > Bacilli > Lactobacillales > Streptococcaceae > Streptococcus > Streptococcus sp. HMSC068F04. Next base: position 9,359 of record NZ_KV832470.1, on the reverse strand, counting down.
TTGTAGTCAAGAGTGATATCTGAAGCAAATTTGCTAGCTGTTTGAACAAGCAAAGTAGCTGGACGTGCGTGGATACCTGTTTCTGCAACAATGTGGAAATCTTTAGAAGCCATAATGGATTCTCCTTCTTCATTTGGAATATTTGAGTTATCAATGATAACCCTTACAATTTAGAATTATAACATAGCTAATTGAGATTATCAAGGTTAAAACGTACTTTCTACAAGTTTTTCGAAAGCTTGTCTCTCATTTTACTGGTCATTTTCATTTTTCAAAACATAAGCAAATACTAGTCTCTAGTTATTTACAACATTTTCAGAAAATTTCTTTCATGGTGTTTTCAATCGTTAATTTTCATTTTCGAGCAAAAACAATCACATAATTGAAAGAATTTGATTGCTAAAGGCACTCGTTGAATAAGCTTGTTTCCCAAATGCTAAGTCAGCTGTAAAGATATCAGCTTTAAATGTCTTCTCAATAGCACTTGTAATCAGTTGAGCTGCCTCAGTCCAACCAATATAATCTAGAAGCATGCAGCCAGATAATAAAACTGAGCAAGGATTAGCCTTATCTTGATCTGCAATATCCGGAGCTGTTCCATGTGTTGCTTCAAAAATAGCATGGCCTGTTTGATAGTTAATGTTGGCTCCAGGGGAGATGCCGATACCACCAACTTGTGCAGCCAAGGCATCACTGGCATAATCACCATTCAAGTTGGTTAAGGCAACAACATCAAATTTTTCTGGATTTAAAAGAATCTGTTGGAGAAAGTTATCAGCGATTATATCATTAATCTCTAAACGACCAGCCAGCAATTCTTCTTTATAGTCTTCCTGAGCTACTTCATAACCCCATTTACGGAAGCCACCTTCTGTGAATTTTTGAATATTCCCTTTATGAACCAATGTCACTTTCTTTAGATTGTTCTTGAGAGCATAGTCGATAGCAGAGCGAATGAGACGTTTACTTCCTTCTATTGAAATTGGCTTAATTCCGATACTACTTGACTCTGGGAAGCGAATTTTATTAACATTCATTTCTGTCTGGAGAAACTCAATCACGCGCTTGACATCTGCCGTTCCTGCTTCCCATTCAATCCCAGCATAAATATCTTCGGTATTTTCACGGAAGATAGTAATATTTGTTTTTTCTGGTTCCTTAAGTGGACTTGCTACTCCGTCAAAGTAACGAACAGGTCTAACACAAGCGTAGAGATCAAGTTCTTGACGTAATGCTACATTTAATGAACGGATACCACCACCTACTGGCGTCTCAAGCGGTCCCTTAATAGCTACTAAACTTTCTCGAATAGCTTCCAAAGTTTCTTTCGGCAACCATTCACCTGTTTTGTCATAAGCCTTCTTACCGGCTAGAAGCTCTTGCCATTCAATATGACGCTTTCCTTCATAGGCTACTTCTACTGCTTTATCAAAGATTGCTTGGGCATTCTTCCAGATATCATGTCCAACACCATCGCCTTCAATAAAAGGGATAATTGGACGATCAGAAACTTGAAGCTGTCCATTTTTCATTACGATTTTTTCTGCCATATAGCTTTCCTCCCTAGCGTTTTTCTAAAGGAATATACGTCATATTTTCTTGTCCGATGTATTGTGAGCGTGGACGAATCAATTTGTTATTTTTTTGTTGCTCTTGAATATGAGCAATCCAGCCGGCAACACGACTCATAGCAAAGATAAGTGTGAAGATATCGCTGTCAATTCCTAGAGTATGATATACAGTGGCTGAATAGAAGTCCACATTGGGAATCAATCCCTTCTTTTCTTTCATGAATTCTTCAATTTCTTGAGACATGTTAAAGAATTCTTCATTCTCAGTACCCTCTGTCAACTTTTTAGCCATATCTCTTAAGAAAATTTCACGAGGGTCCTGTTTCTTGTATACACGGTGTCCAAATCCCATGATTTTCTCTTTAGAGTCAAGTTTTTCCTGCAAGTAAGCATTAACATCACCAGATTCACGGATTTCTTTAAGCATATCAAAGACGCGTTCATTAGCTCCACCATGCAAGGGACCTTTTAGAGCACCAATAGCTGTTGTGACACAAGAATAGATATCTGTCAGAGTCGAGGCACAAACACGCGCTGCAAAAGTTGAGGCATTCAACTCATGATCAGCATGAAGAATTAAAGCCTTATTCATAGCTTCAATTTCAATTTCAGAAGGTTCAACACCATTCAGCATGTAGAGAAAATTAGCCGCAAAACCTAAATCTTCTCTTGGTTTGAGGGGCATTTTACCAGTACGTAAGCGTGCAAAAGTCGTAATAATTGTAGGCAATTTAGCCATCAATTCAATACTTTGCTGATAAATTGCCTCCATGGATCTTTCCTCGGCGTCCACATTGTAAACCCCAAGAAGGGAGACTGTTGAACGTAAAACACTCATTGGGTGCAAATGGGGACGAGATTGGATAAGAATGCATTGCTCAACAGCATCAGAAATATCATAGTTCTTACGCAACTCAGCTTCAAAATACTTGAGTTCCATTTGCGTAGGAAGATGACCATTCCACAAGAGATAAATCACTTCCTCAAAAGACGCTTTATTATCCATAAACTCGGAAATATCATATCCCGAATACGATAAATGATCATCAATAATAGATGAAATCCTAGTATTACAGGCAATCATGTCCTTAAGTCCATTAATTTCAACTGTTGTCATATTAGGCTCCCTTCAATTTTTTTCTTACAACCATTGGCAAGATACCACCATTTTTATAGTAGCGAATATCAGCATCTGCATCAAAGCGTACCAAAGCTTTAAAAGTTTTGGTTTGTTCAGGTGTTGAAGCTGTAACGGTGATAACATCATGGACACCTGGATTTTCTGAAAGGTCAAAGCTAAAGGTCTCATGTCCTGTCAATCCAAGACTTTCAGCATTTTCTCCTTCCATAAATTGGACTGGTAAAATCCCCATCATAACGAGATTTGAACGGTGAATACGCTCAAAACTCTCAGCAAGCACTACTTTTACACCAAGAAGATTAGCACCTTTAGCCGCCCAGTCACGACTTGAGCCCATACCATAATCCTTACCGGCAATTACAAGCGTATCTTGATTAGCTTCTTTATATTTCATAGCAGCATCGTATATAGGTAGAATGTCACCATCATATTTAGTATATCCACCAATTTTTCCATCTGCTAACTCATTCTTGATACGAATATTAGCAAAGGTTCCTCGCATCATGACTTCGTGATTTCCACGACGGCTACCATAAGAATTGAATTCTTGATAATCAACACCATTCTCAGTCAAATAACGAGCTGCTGGACTATTTCTGGCAATATTGCCTGCTGGAGAAATATGGTCTGTTGTTACCGTATCTCCGAATTTAGCCAAAACCTTCAAATCTTTCAATGGTTCAATGCTCAAATCATCTCCTAAAGCATCAAAATAAGGTGGGTTTTGAATATAGGTAGAGTTTTGATTCCATTTATAATTTTGACTTTGTTCAGTAGGAATGGCATTCCACTTCTCGCTATCAGAAAAGACATTAGCATATTCATCTTGGAAAAGTTGACGAGTGACGTATTTATCAACATAAGTCTCAATTTCTTCACGAGATGGCATAACATCCTCTAAATAAACAGCTTGACCATTGTCGTCAAAACCTAAAGGTTCAGTTGTCAAATCAATATTCGTGTTACCAGCTAAGGCATAAGCAACAACCAATGGTGGGCTAGCCAAGAAATTCGCTTTAACAAGTGGATTAATACGCCCTTCAAAATTACGATTTCCTGACAAAACAGCACTCGCTAATAAATCAGTGTCTACAATAGCCTTAGCCACCTCAGGACGTAAGTCTCCTGAGTTCCCAATACAGGTTGTGCAACCGTAACCTACCAAGTTAAAGCCAAGCTTATCTAGATAGGTTTGCAAGCCTGAAGCTTTGAGATAACCAGTAACAACCTTAGAACCTGGTGCCAAAGATGTCTTCACTGTTGGAGATACTTTTAATCCTTTCTCAACCGCTTTTTTAGCTAAAAGACCGGCTGCCATAAGAACGTAAGGATTTGAAGTATTGGTACATGATGTGATAGCTGCAATGGCCACATGACCTGTTTGAATTGTTTCTGAATGATCCTCAAAGTCAACGTTTGCAGTTTTTGCTAGCTCTTCCTTATCCAAACCAAAACCACGGACACCAGCTTCTCGTACCACTGCATCTTGAAATTCTTGCTTAGCATCTGATAAGAGAATCAAATCCTGTGGACGTTTAGGACCTGAGATAGAAGGTTTAATGGATGACAAATCAATTTCAACAATCTTAGTATACTTGGCTTCTTTACTTGGATCATAGAAAAGATGATTGGCTTTTGTATAGGCTTCAGTGACTTGGATGTGTTCCTCATCACGGTTAGTTAAACGCATGTAGTTAAGAGTCTCGTCATCAATAGGAAAATAACCACAGGTCGCTCCATATTCTGGTGCCATATTAGCGACTGTAGCACGGTCAGCTAGAGACAAACTCTTCAAGCCAGGTCCAAAGTACTCAACAAATTTACCAACCACATTTTCAGAACGAAGTACCTGAGTAATCTTGAGAGCCAAATCTGTTGCTGTAGCAATTTTAGGCAACTCTCCCGTCAGATGTACACCAATGACCTCTGGAATTGGGAAATAAGATGCTTCACCGAGCATAGCTGCTTCAGCTTCAATACCGCCAACACCCCAACCAAGAACGCCAATACCATTAATCATAGTTGTATGACTATCAGTACCAAACATAGAGTCAGGATATAGGAGCCCATCATTTTCAATAATAACATCACTCAAAAATTCAATATTAACCTGATGAATAATCCCTGTAGCTGGTGGAACAGCACGGTAATTTTCAAAAGACTGTTCGGCCCACTTTAGAAATTCATAGCGCTCGTTATTACGTTTAAACTCTAGATTAATGTTATCTTCAAGAGCAGTATCACATCCGTATGAATCCACTTGGACAGAGTGGTCAATAACCAAATCCACTGGAATCTCAGGGTTAATAAATTCGGCTTTACCACCATTAGCCACTATAGCATCACGCATTGAAGCTAAATCAACAACAACAGGAACTCCTGTAAAATCTTGTAAGATAACACGACTTGGTTTAAAAGGCACTTCGGAAACTGTCGGAAAATTCGGAAATTTCATCAGGTCAGAAATGTGAGATTCCTTAACATCGACGCCATCTTTTTTTCGGAGGAGACTTTCAAGTAGTATTCGAATGGTATAAGGTAGTTCTCCGACCTTAACATCATGAGATTTTGCTGCTTTTTCGAGATCATAGAAAGAGAATGTCTTACCATTTACAGTTAGATTTGAACAGTATTCTTGCATACTTGAACCTCCATTAGTTAAAAATTTTCTTTATTCTACACTGTTTTTTTTGAAAAAACAAATAGAATTGGCATTTTGATGTTATATTATATAACATGCATAGTTAGATATTTCTTTTTTCATCATTTCCATATACAAATCCTATTTAATTTAGGAAACTTAAAAAAGCCTTTAAAACACAAGATATAGGGTTGTGTTTCAATACTAAACACAAAATATTGTATTTCCTTGAGATATTTAGCTTGATTTTTCCCAATATTTTGGGTATTCTATTAGAGTCGAAAAAGTGGCTCTTGGCCACTTAAAATCTTTTTATAAAGGAGTATTTGCAATGGCAAAGATTACATTGTTTTCTAAAAACAACTGCATGCAGTGCAAAATGACTAAAAAATTCTTGGAAAAGGAAGGTGCTGATTTCGAAGAAATCAACATTGATGAACAGCCAGAAAAAATCGATTACGTTAAAAGCCTCGGTTTCACTGCTGCTCCAGTTATTGAAGCCGGCGATATCATCTTTTCAGGTTTTCAACCGGCTAAACTTAAAGAAATCCTTTAATTATCAAGTTTTTATATAGAAAGGAACTTGTTTGCTTAGTTTAATGTTTCAACCTTAATATACTATTAAACTGAGCCTGGTATCTGTATTATGTCTTTAAAAAATCTTGGCGATGTCTCATACTTCCGCCTCAATAACGAAATTAACCGTCCTGTTAACGGTCAAATTCCTTTGCATAAGGACAAAGAAGCGCTTCGTGCCTTCTTCCTTGAAAACGTTAAGCCAAATTCAATGGCATTCAACAGCATCACAGATAAAATTAATTATTTGATTGAGAACGATTATATTGAGTCTGAATTCATCGGTAAATACGAACCTGCTTTCATCGAAAAATTGTCTGCAGAAATTCATTCTCAAAAATTCCGCTTCCAATCTTTCATGGCAGCCTACAAGTTCTACCAACAATATGCCCTCAAAACAAACGATGGCGAGTCTTACCTCGAAAGTATTGAAGATCGTGTTCTATTCAACGCCCTTTACTTTGCTGATGGTGATGAAAACCTAGCTAGTGACCTTGCCAACGAAATGATTCACCAACGTTACCAACCTGCTACTCCTTCATTTTTAAATGCTGGACGTAGTCGTCGTGGTGAACTCGTGTCATGTTTCCTTATTCAAGTAACAGATGACATGAATTCTATCGGACGTTCTATCAACTCTGCCCTCCAGTTATCACGTATTGGTGGTGGGGTAGGTATTAGCCTGTCTAACCTTCGTGAAGCTGGTGCTCCTATCAAAGGATATGCTGGGGCAGCCTCTGGTGTCGTGCCTGTTATGAAGCTTTTTGAAGATAGCTTCTCTTACTCAAATCAACTTGGTCAACGTCAAGGTGCTGGTGTTGTTTATTTGGATGTTTTCCACCCAGACATCCTTGCCTTCCTTTCTACTAAGAAAGAGAATGCTGATGAGAAGGTGCGTGTTAAGACACTGTCACTTGGTGTTACAGTTCCAGATAAATTCTACGAGTTGGCACGTAATAATGAAGATATGTACCTCTTCAGCCCTTACTCAGTCGAAAAAGAGTACGGTAAACCATATAACTACATTGATATTACAGCTATGTACGATGAGTTGGTTGCCAATCCAAATATCACAAAAACCAAGATTAATGCCCGTGAGCTAGAAACTGAAATTTCTAAACTCCAACAAGAATCAGGTTATCCATATATCGTCAATGTTGATACAGCCAATCGACACAATCCAATCGATGGTAAGATTATCATGTCCAACCTCTGTTCTGAAATTCTTCAAGTTCAAACACCAAGTGAACTTAACGATGCACAAGAGTTTGTTAAACTCGGTACAGACATTTCATGTAACCTTGGATCAACTAATATCCTTAACATGATGACTTCACCTGACTTTGGTCGTTCGATTAGAGCAATGACACGTGCGCTTACCTTTGTTACAGATAGCTCAAGTATTGATGCTGTACCATCTATCAAAAATGGTAACCAACAAGCTCATACCTTTGGTTTGGGAGCTATGGGGCTTCACTCTTACCTCGCTAAACACCATATCGAGTATGGTAGCCCTGAATCTGTTGAATTCACTAATATCTACTTCATGCTAATGAACTACTGGACTTTAGTTGAATCTAACAACATTGCCCGTGAACGTCAAGAAACCTTTGTCGGTTTTGAAAAATCAAAATATGCTGATGGTTCTTACTTTGACAAATACGTTACAGGCCAATACGTTCCTAAATCTGACCGTATCAAAGAACTTTTCGATGGCCACTTCATCCCTCAAGCCAAAGATTGGGAAGAACTACGTGAACTCGTTAAGAAAGATGGACTCTACCACCAAAACCGTTTGGCTGTTGCGCCAAATGGCTCAATCTCTTACATTAACGACTGTTCGGCTTCTATCCATCCAATCACACAACGTATTGAAGAACGACAAGAAAAGAAAATCGGAAAAATCTACTATCCAGCCAACGGTCTTTCAACAGACACAATTCCTTTCTACACTTCAGCCTACGACATGGACATGCGTAAAGTTATCGACGTTTATGCCGCTGCAACTGAACACGTTGATCAAGGTTTGTCATTAACCCTATTCTTGCGTAGTGAGTTACCAAAAGAAATTTACGAATGGAAAACAGAAAATAAACAAACGACTCGTGACCTTTCTATCCTTCGTAACTACGCCTTTAACAAGGGAATTAAATCAATCTACTACATCCGTACTTATACAGATGACGGTGAAGAGGTTGGTTCTAACCAATGTGAAAGCTGTGTCATCTAAGATAGTGATTTAACGATAACAACTTCACTAGTCTTATCTACAAAATGCATTAAAAGGTCGGTTCGCCGACTTTTTTAATAGATCAACTCAAAAAACTATATCATGATTTTGAATTATGATAAAATAGTAACGATATCAATAAAGAAAGAGGTTTCTAATGGAAACTTACTACAAAGCCATTAACTGGAATGAAATCGAAGATGCGATTGATAAATCTACCTGGGAAAAATTGACCGAACAATTTTGGCTAGATACACGTATCCCACTTTCAAATGACCTTGATGACTGGCGTAAACTTTCAGCTGAAGAAAAGGATTTGGTTGGAAAAGTTTTCGGTGGTTTAACCTTGCTAGATACCATGCAATCTCAAACTGGTGTTGAAGCCATTCGTGCAGACGTCCGTACACCTCATGAAGAAGCTGTATTGAACAACATTCAGTTCATGGAATCTGTTCACGCCAAATCTTACTCTTCAATCTTCTCAACTTTGAATACTAAATCTGAAATTGAAGAAATTTTCGAGTGGACTAACAGTAACGAATACCTACAAACCAAGGCGAAAATCATTAACGATATCTATGAAAATGGAACGCCTCTTCAGAAAAAGGTTGCTTCAACATATCTTGAAACTTTCCTTTTCTACTCAGGGTTCTTCACTCCACTCTATTATCTTGGTAATAACAAGCTGGCTAACGTCGCTGAAATCATCAAACTCATTATCCGTGACGAATCTGTTCACGGAACCTACATTGGTTATAAATTCCAACTAGGATTTAACGAGTTGCCTGAAGAAGAGCAAGAAACTTTCCGTGAATGGATGTATGATCTCCTCTATCAATTGTATGAAAATGAAGAGCTCTACACTAAATCGCTTTATGACGGTGTTGGATGGACCGAGGAAGTCATGACTTTCCTTCGTTACAACGCCAACAAGGCTCTCATGAACTTGGGACAAGATCCACTCTTCCCAGACAGTGCAAACGATGTTAACCCAATCGTTATGAATGGTATTTCTACAGGAACATCTAACCACGACTTCTTCTCTCAAGTTGGTAATGGTTACCTTCTAGGTACTGTTGAAGCCATGCAAGATGATGATTATAACTACGGACTATAAGAAAAAACTAGCTGAGCTAGTTTTTTTATTGTGTTCAATACTATATTCGAAAAACAAATCATAACCACCCGTCTAACGGGTGG
>NZ_KV832469.1:0-12017 GCF_001837455.1 Streptococcus sp. HMSC068F04 | reverse complement strand
AAAGTATGCACTTAATTTGACAATTCAAGACATAAAAATCTCGAGAGCACTCATAATCAGAAACTATGATGGCAACATGGTGCACTGTATTTAAAAACATATTTTCCTCCATTGAAAAAGGCCCGAAGGCCCTTTCTTAACTTTGAAATTGATTGTATGACTTATTAAAGGCTTCAATAATATCTGAACTTGCCTTGTCAAAATCTACCTGTGATTTCAATTCACCTTTGACGATTGTACGCTGAGTTGCTTCGGCATCCGTACAAGTTACAAGGGTAACTTCAGACTTGCCAGGTGTATCATCAACTACTGCTACTTCAGTTGGTTGAACAACCTTCACCTCACTAATAACATAAGTATAGACTTTATTTTTATCCGTAAGATAAATCTTCATACCTTCCTTAGCCTTATCTAGCGGTGAAAATAGCATATCAGATGCACCGGCAATACCAAAGACGTGGTGGCTAGCTAGTGAATAGTTGTTTTCACCACCCATGACTTGATCTTCTTTCATCGTTCCTGCACCGTAAGTCAACTCTGTATTGCCGAGTCCTTTGAAAATAGGGAGATTGATACCTACCTCTGGAATAGCAATACCACCAACGACAGGAAGCTCTTGAGCATCCATCTGTGCCTGCAAGACAGACTCTGTACTAATTGATTTAACGGTATCAAAGTCAAAGCTAGTCTTAGCTTCCTTGTTTTTCTCAATAGTCTTTTTAGAAACCTTGCTCACTTGATACTTATTTGTATTCCAAGCAATCACTGTGTTTCGAATAGACTTATTGAAAATCAAGGCTAAACCAACAACCAAGAGAACAATAATCAACACCCAGCGAAGAATATCAAGCCACTTACGGCGTTTTTTTGTTACGTTATTTTTCTTATCTTTGCTCATTAGTTGTCACCACTTTCTTGATCTTCGGAAGCTTGTTCAACTTCTTCTGGCTCAACTAAAGCAAAGGTTACAATACGAGCAGAGTCATCCAAACGCATGACCTTAACCCCTTGAGTGGCACGACCAGTTTGTGAAATATTAGCAACGGCAGTACGGATGATAACACCTGTATCGGTGATGACCATGATATCCTCATCACCAGACACTGTTACAATACCTGCTAGGTTACCATTCTTCTCTGTGATATTGGCAGTCTTGATACCTTTACCACCACGACCCTTCGTTGGGTATTCAGTAGCTGAGGTACGCTTACCGTAACCCTTTTCAGTGATAATCAAGACTTCTTGGTCTTCTGTAATGGCAGCTGCACCAACAACTTGGTCACCATCACGAAGAGTTACCCCTTTAACACCGGCAGCCATACGACTCATGCTTCGAATAGTGTTCTCTTTGAAGCGTACACTGTAACCAAATTTAGTACCAATGACAATTTCTTCATTACCAGTAGTCAAGAAGACATTGATTAGCTCGTCACCTTCTCTAAGTTTCAAGGCAATCAACCCATTTTGACGAATGTTCTTAAATTCCGCTTCTTTTGTACGTTTAACTAGACCTTGGCGAGTTACAAAGACAAGGTGATTATTTTCAGAAGCTTCATCACTCTTGGCATTAATGACTGTTTGAATGGTCTCACCTTCGTCCAACTTCAAGAGATTGACAATAGGTAAGCCTTTGGCTGTGCGACCGTATTCTGGGATTTCATACCCCTTAAGACGGTATACACGCCCCTTATTAGTCATGAAGTAAAGGTGATCATGAGTGCTTGTTGAGACAATATCACGAACAAAGTCATCATCGTTAACACCAGTACCTTGGACACCGCGACCACCACGTTTTTGTGAACGGAACTCGTCTTGGGCTAAACGTTTAATATACCCTTTATTTGAGAGAGTGATAACAACATCTTCTTCCTCGATGAGGTCCTCATCTTCAAGAGAAATAACTTCTCCGACCATAAGCTCTGTGCGGCGAGCATCTGCAAATTTACGCTTGCTTTCGTCCAATTCTTCCTTGATGATAGCAATGACACGTTCTGGTTTTGCCAAAATATCAGCTAAATCAGCAATCAGAGCCAAGAGATCATTGTACTCATTTTGAATCTTATCACGTTCCAAACCTGTCAAACGACGCAAACGCATATCAAGAATAGCTTGACTTTGACGTTCCGTGAGTTCGAAGCGAGCCATCAACTCAGCTTGAGCCTCAGCATCAGTTTGACTGTTACGGATAATCGTAATCACTTCATCCAAATGATCAAGGGCAATCAACAAACCTTCTAAAATGTGGGCACGTGCTTCAGCCTTATCCTTGTCAAACTGTGTACGACGAACCACAACTTCTTGTTGGTGAGCAATATAGTCAGCCAAGATTTGACGCAAGGAAAGGATTTTAGGCACACCCTTTTCAATGGCCAACATGTTGAAGCTGAAGTTAGTCTGAAGTTGCGTTAATTTGAACAAATTGTTCAAGATAACATTAGCAGAAGCATCACGACGCACTTCGATGACAAAGCGTACACCTTCACGAGAAGACTCGTCACGAACTGCTGTAATCCCCTCAATACGTTTTTCTTGAGCTAAACGAACGATATGTTCATGGACCTTGGTCTTATTGACCATGTAAGGAAACTCAGTGACAACAATACGCTCACGACCTGATTTAGTTGTTTCAATTTCAGTACGAGAACGAAGAACAATAGAACCCTTACCAGTTTCATATGCACGGTGAATACCAGATTTCCCCATGACCAAGCCACCAGTTGGAAAGTCTGGACCAGGAAGAACTTCCATCAGTTCACGTGTTGTGACTTCAGGATTATCCATCATCAATTTGACAGCATCAATCGTTTCAGCCAAATTGTGTGGTGGGATGTTAGTCGCCATACCAACGGCAATCCCTGTCGCACCATTGACAAGAAGGTTTGGAATACGTGACGGAAGAACGATTGGCTCACGTTCTGATCCATCATAGTTATCTTGAAAATCAACGGTATTCTTATTGAGATCACGAAGCATTTCCAAGGCGATTTTAGACATACGTGCCTCAGTATAACGCTGAGCGGCAGCCCCATCACCATCCATAGAACCAAAGTTCCCGTGACCGTCAACCAACATGTAACGGTAGCTCCACCATTGCGCCATACGAACCATGGCTTCATAGATAGATGAGTCTCCGTGTGGGTGATATTTACCCATGACATCCCCGGTAATACGGGCAGATTTTTTATGTGGCTTATCAGGTGTCACCCCAAGCTCATTCATTCCATATAGAATACGACGTTGTACAGGTTTTAAACCGTCACGAACATCTGGGAGAGCACGAGACACGATAACACTCATGGCATAATCGATAAAGCTCGTCTTCATCTCAGACGTCAAATTAACGTCAATTAAATTATTATCTTGCACTCAAAAATGCCTCTTTTCTTTCATTCAAATCATTCCAAACTCTAATAAAAGAGTATAGAAAATTTCTATAATATTATACCATAAAACGCTTTACTTTTCAGTTGTGTAAACGCTTTCATCTATTATTTCCTTATTATTTCGTGACATCCATCACTTAAAGTGGTAGAATAAGCAGTGTACGGGGTAACCCAATTAAAAAATAAGGAGATGTTTAGACCCATGACTGCAACTAAACAACACAAAAAAGTCATCCTCGTTGGTGACGGTGCCGTAGGTTCATCTTACGCTTTCGCACTTGTAAACCAAGGTATCGCTCAAGAACTTGGTATCATCGAAATTCCACAATTGTTCGAAAAAGCTGTTGGTGATGCGCTTGACCTTAGCCACGCGCTTGCTTTCACTTCACCTAAAAAAATCTACGCAGCTAAATACGAAGACTGTGCGGATGCTGACCTTGTAGTTATCACTGCTGGTGCTCCACAAAAACCAGGTGAAACTCGTCTTGATCTTGTTGGTAAAAACCTTGCTATCAACAAATCTATCGTTACTCAAGTTGTTGAATCAGGCTTCAAAGGAATCTTCCTTGTAGCAGCTAACCCAGTTGACGTATTGACTTACTCAACATGGAAATTCTCAGGATTCCCTAAAGAACGCGTTATCGGTTCAGGTACTTCACTTGACTCAGCTCGTTTCCGTCAAGCACTTGCTGAAAAACTTGATGTTGACGCTCGTTCAGTTCACGCCTACATCATGGGTGAACACGGTGACTCAGAATTTGCCGTTTGGTCACACGCTAACATCGCCGGTGTAAACCTTGAAGAATTCCTTAAAGATACTCAAAACGTTCAAGAAGCTGAATTGGTTGAATTGTTCGAAGGTGTTCGTGATGCCGCTTACACAATCATCAACAAAAAAGGTGCTACATACTATGGTATCGCCGTAGCTCTTGCTCGTATCACTAAAGCTATTCTTGACGATGAAAATGCAGTACTTCCATTGTCTGTATTCCAAGAAGGTCAATATGGTGTAAGCAACGTCTTTATCGGTCAACCTGCTATCGTAGGTGCACACGGTATTGTACGTCCAGTTAACATCCCATTGAACGATGCTGAACAACAAAAAATGAAAGCTTCTGCTGATGAATTGCAAGCTATCATTGATGAAGCATGGAAAAACCCTGAATTCCAAGAAGCTTCAAAAAACTAATTTGACATTAGTTAAATAAAAGTCTCCAGTAGGAGGCTTTTTTCGTATTTCAAAAAGAAAAAAACAGCTAATTCAACTGAATTAGCTGTTTAATATTATTTAGCTGAGATAGCTGCTTTAGCAATATAGCTAAGCGGTTGGTTAAAGTGTGGCAAGAAGAACAAATCAAGCAATTGAAGACGGTCGATTGTTACACCTTCTTGGATAGCCAATGAGAACATGTGGATTCCCATAGAAATGTCCATACGTGATACCATTTGAGCACCGAGAACTTTGCGTGTATCTTTGTCATAGACAATCTTGATTGTAACGTCTTCATTTTCATCTTCCATGAAGGCAGCTTTTTGAAGATCTGTTGATTCTACAACTGCTGGATTGAAACCAAAGCGTTTTGCTTTTTCTTCTGTCAAACCAGTAGATACCATGTTCAAACCATAGATTGAGATACCATTTGATCCTTGAACACCGTTTGATTCAACATCGTCACCACCGGCATTATGACCACCGACAATACCAGAACGAACAGCGTTTGAAGCCAAGGCAATGTAGTTGACATCTTCAAGGGCATTGTCATAAACGGTAGCACAGTCACCAACTGCATAAACATCTTTGATTGATGTTTCTTGTTTCTTATTAACAAGATAAGCCCCATTACGGAATGTTTCCAATTTACCAGCACCAAGAGCTGTGTTAGGACGGAAACCTACTGCAAGGACAACCATGTCGACATCGTAAGCATTTTTATCAGTGACGATACGTTCAACTTTAGTATCACCTTCAACTGCCTTAACAGTTTCACCAAATGCCAATTTAATACCGTGGCTTTCCATATTTTTAGCCATAAGTTCAGTCAAGTCATGGTCGTAATAACCTGCCAAACATGTATCAACAACGTCGATAAGGATAACTTCTTTACCGTGACGTTGGAAAGCTTCAGCTAATTCAACACCAATGTAACCAGCACCTACAACCGCTACACGTTTGATATCTTGAGATTTGTCGTTCAACTTATCGATAACTTCTTGAGCGTTTTGGAAAAGTTTAACGAATTGAAGGTTTTCAAGTGTAGCTTCGAAAGTACGGCTACCTTCTTTAATTTCAGCACCTTCGATTGGAGGCAAGATTGGTTGAGACCCAGTAGCCAAAATCAATTTGTCATATGATTCAACGTGCTCTTTACCATCTACAAGGGCTGTGACAGTTTTACCATCAAAGTCAATAGACTCAACTGGTGAGTTCATATAAACTTTAGCACCCTTGCTTTCAAGTCCTTCTTTGTTGGCATAGAAAAGACCATCAGAACCAGAGATTTGATTACCGATCCAAAGAGCCATACCACAACCCAAGAATGAAATGTTAGAGTTTTGGTCGAAAACAACTACTTCATTTTGGTCTCCGTAATTATCGAGAATAGTATTAATACTAAAAGTACCAGCGTGGTTAGCACCAACAACTACGATTTTTGACATAAGTTTATCCAACTTTCTTTTGATAATAGTTTACCATTTTATTCTACCATAATCAGAAAACGGTTACACCTTTTATGCTCAGACTTTGTTACTTTTTGAACAAATTAAGTTTCTGTGCTCTAAAACCCAAATAGGATAAGTCAAAATATGCAGAAAAACACTTTATGATGACGGTTACCTTTCTGCACACCATCACTATCTTACCAAATTCTAGAAAATCTACTTTGCTTTAAAATATAAAAAAAGAGTGAATAACTTTCTCTTTAGAGAATGTCAACACTCTTTTATCTCTATACTAACTCATTAAAATCCCAAACGTCTGTCCAACCTTCATAAAATTCTGGTTCGTGACATACCATAAGGATACTGCCCTTGAAGGCCTGAAGGGCACGCTTCAATTCATCCTTGGCGTCAACATCCAAGTGGTTGGTCGGTTCGTCCAGAACAAGGACATTATTTTCACGATTCATAAGGAGACAGAAACGAACTTTAGCCTGTTCTCCACCTGAAAGCACCTGAATTTGGCTTTCAATATGCTTAGAGGTTAATCCGCATTTAGCTAGAGCCGCACGAACTTCAGCTTGATTTAAGGCTGGGAAGGCATCCCAAACCGCTTCAAGAGGTGTCTGACGTGATCCTTCTGCTTCTTGCTCGAAGTAACCTAGGTCAATAAAATCACCTGTTTCAACTTCTCCTTCGAGTGGTTGAATAATACCAAGCAAGCTCTTAAGCAAAGTAGTCTTACCGATACCATTGGCACCGACAATAGCTACTTTTTGGTTACGTTCGAAGGTAAGATTCAATGGAGCCTTGGTCAAAGGGCGATCGTAACCAATAACGAGGTCTTTGGTTTGGAAAATAAAACGTCCAGGCGTACGACTTTCCTTGAAATGGAATTCAGGTTTTGGCTTCTCAGCCTGCAACTCGATAATTTCCATCTTATCCAATTTCTTCTGACGAGACATGGCCATATTTCGAGTAGCAACACGTGCCTTGTTTCGGTTAACGAAATCTTGAAGGTCTGCAATTTCCTTTTGCTGACGTTCATAGGCAGCTTCTAATTGAGCTTTCTTCATAGCATAGACAGATTGGAAATTATCATAATCACCTGCATAGCGCACCAAGTCTTGATTTTCAACATGATAGACAATATTAATCACGTCGTTTAGGAACGGAATATCGTGCGAAATGAGGACAAAGGCATTTTCATACTCTTGAAGGTAACGTTTAAGCCAAGCAATGTGTTCAGCATCCAAATAGTTGGTTGGCTCATCGAGAAGTAAGATATCAGGTTTTTCAAGCAATAACTTAGCCAAGAGAATCTTGGTACGTTGACCACCTGAAAGGTCCGTGACATCTGTATCCATACCAAAATCCATGACACCTAGTGCACGGGCAACCTCATCAATCTTAGCATCTAGTGTGTAGAAATCACGCGTTTCCAAGCGATCCTGAAGCTCACCCACTTCTTCCATCAGAGCATCAACGTCAGCTCCTTCGTCAGCCATAGACATGTAAATCTCGTTGATACGTTCTTCAGTCTTAAAGAGTTCATCAAAAGCCGTACGAAGGACATCACGAACAGTCATTCCCTTTTCAAGAACAGCATGCTGATCCAAGTAACCCGCTGTAACGTACTTAGACCACTCTACCTTACCTTCATCTGGCTGCAATTTTCCAGTAACGATAGACATGAAGGTTGATTTCCCTTCACCGTTAGCACCGACAAGACCGATATGCTCACCTTTGAGCAAACGGAATGAGACATTTTCAAAAATAGCACGGTCACCAAATCCGTGACTAAGATTTTTGACTTCTAAAATAGACATAGCATATCTGGGCTAAAACAGTCTTCAGCCCTTTCCTTTCTTGACATTAACTCTACCATTTTACCATTTTTTAGTGAAAATTTGGACCTATGCTTCTGGAAAATTAAAAAGAAAAAACAGGACCAACCTGCTAACTCTTTAGTTTCTCTGTAAAATACGTTTAAAGACAGGATATAGGAGAGGAACTGCAATAATAGTCACTACTGATGTTCCAAAGGTTCCCCCTATTTTAGTAAGTGCCAATACCATGGCAGCATTTACTGGTAAACCCGCAACGATACTATTAATAATCGTATACTTAATAAAATTCAAAATAATTTTGGTTACTGCAGCTATAACTCCAATGATTATGATATTAGCCATTTTGTCATTTGATTTTAGTAGCTTTTCAAAAACAAAATAGAGCACCAGACAGACAATCAAGGATTCTAAAATAGTAATCCAGACCTCAGCAGCATAACCATTGAGAATATCAAACAGTCCTAACCCTACTGTTGCGACTAGCGCACCTTTTCTGGCTCCAAAAATCAAAACAGCAATCACAACTAGGGCATTTCCCAAATGGACAAATTGAGGTCCAAAAGGAATACGAATAAACTGCACACTCACAATAATTAAAGCTGCATACAAACTTAAGATAACTAATTCACGTGTTTTATCACTTTTCATTTTTCTCCTCCAATAGGGCATTAAAACCACTAAATAATAAACCAATATGGTGCTCATAGCAAAGACCATATTTTAAAGGACGACCATCGGACAGTGTTGATGAAAGAACTCTATCCATGACATCCAAGGCCAAATCACAAACCTTTAGTAAATCTAGGTTATAAAAGTAACCAGCTGATAAGATTGCCGTTAGTAAATCTCCACTACCATAAAAATGAGATTGATAACTTTTCCTCATAAGATAAGCCGTTTCATTAGTCTCTTTATCAAAATAAGCCAAACCCATTTTTTCTGTCTCAAAAGAGATACCTGTCACAATAACTTTCCGAGGGCCAAGCTTGGTCAAATCTCTCAAAAGCTTTTCAACAGTGACTTTATCATAGGAACCTGCTTCAAGATATGGAGTATCCGTCAACAAGGCAGCTTCTGTCAGATTGGGAATGATGACATCTGCTTGTTGACAGAAATCTTTCATGGCTTCTACATAGTTTCTATCAAAACCTTGATAGAGACGGCCATTGTCAGCCATAATAGGATCAACAAATAGAGGTATCTCTTTATCGCGAGCTAATTGACCTACAAGTTTTAGTTCTTCTTCTGACTTAAAATAACCACTCACAAGGCCATCTACTTTAAAATCCAAGTGCTCCCACTGCTTACAAAACCCTTTTAGGTCATCTGTAAGGTCCCGTACATAAATATTATTAAAGTCCCCTGTATGCGAAGATAAAAGAACCGTTGGCAAGGGAAGGACTTCAGTTTGACAGGCTGACATGATAGGGAGGCTACTAGTCAAAGCAACCTTACCTAGACCAACGAGGTCATTGGCAACAATTACTATGGTCATCTATTTCCCTTCCCAAGTCTTTTTAAACTGTTTAACAAAGCTTGTGTGGAAATAAATGTAATAGGCCACTCCTAAACCAAGAATAGCAGCTACAAGGTCAAATGGAATCTTCATAATAGCATAAGCTGGCGTACCATAGATAAAGGCTCTTCCTAAGCCATAACCTACTAGATCAATAATAGCCCCAAGCAAGAGACCTAAAGATGCCCTAGATTTGCTCAATTCTCCTAAACGCCCTCCAACAATGAGTGCAATAGCAAGAACTTGAAGGCTGTGTGTTACTAGAGTTACCCACATAGGAAGAGGGTAAAAAAGAAAATCTCCAATAAAGGAACCTACTCCCGCAATAATAACTGCTTCTGTAGGTGGGAAAATTAAACCAACTAAGAAAATAACAATCCCGTTAAAATAGAAATGACCTCCTGGCACAGGGATAGATAAGAGACTCGAACTCAAAATAATGACAAGTGCCATGAAAAATGCAGAAATGGTTAAACGTTTTGCTGACATACCTAAAACTCCTTAGTCAATAAATATAGTATAAGTTTATGAAAATTCTGACGATTAAACAAGATAGTATTTTTATTACTGTATGGGTACAGATTTTGAGCAATAAAAAAACCACACGAACGTGTGGTGATCAAACTTATTGAGCTTTTTTATCAAAATATTTGACAGGTGCCTTTTCAAGATTTTGTAGTGAAAGCTTGGCTGTCGCGTTTGCCTCAGTACCATAATCAGAGAAATCAATGTTAAGATCATGATCAAAATCCGCAACGGCATAGTCAACAACGATTTCTTTAACTTCCTTAGGAGCAATCGTGGTTTTATTTGCAATCTTATCTCGGTCATCATCTTTAGAAAAGACTATTGTTGCCACCTTCACTTCTTCCTTCTCTTGTTTCACATCAAGGACTACCTTCATCAAAAGAGTGTAAGCATTCATGGTTTCTTTACTTGAGTTGCTAAGTTTATAGTGAACGCGTACAGCTTTTTGACCTTCTGGTGATTCGATTTTAGTTGCAGAAAGAACTTGTACACTTGCATCTTGTCCTGTAAATAGCATTTTGTTTTTATCGTAGGTCCAAGTAGGCTCTTTCTCGGGTGTACAAGCTGACAAACCGATAATAGTCAAGCATGCAAGAGCGAGAAGTCCTAAGATTTTCTTAAAAGTCATTCTTATAATCTCCTTAAACTTATTTGGAAGGGGAATTTAGTTTTACCTTACAACCTTCTTATTATGTCAAAATCTAATAATCTTGTCAAATTTCTCTGGGCCTATTGCTCTGAGAAGGGAAGTAAGGTAAAATAAGGAAAAATCTGTAAGGGGTCAGTTATGAGTATTTATCAAGATATTGTCGAGACCATTATCAAAGATATCCAAAATGGTACTTTAAAAAAAGGGAGTAAGCTTCCCTCTATTCGTCAACTTAGCCAGACTTATGCCTGTAGTAAGGATACAGCCCAAAGAGCACTCTTGGAACTCAAGTATCAAAACTATATTTACGCCGTACCCAAAAGTGGCTATTATGTTCTCGAAGGACGCAATGAAGTCGATAATAAGGTCCTTCTTAACCTTAACGATTACAATCAATTGGCCTACGAGGATTTTAAACTTTGTTTGGATGAAAGTTTGGCGGGTCATCAGGACTACCTCTTCAACTATTATCATGAACAAGCTGGACTCAAAGATTTGCTTGAAGCCTTAAAGAGTCGATTAATTGCTGACGATATTTATGTCAATTCGGACCAGATTGTCATAACCTCAGGAAGTCAACAGGCCCTCTATATCCTTTCACAGATGGATTTTGGTAATGGTGGCCACAAAATTCTTTTAGAACAACCTACCTATCATCGCATGAACCAGCTTGTCAACCGTCAAAATCTAGCTTACGAGACGATTAACCGTGGTTTTGATGGTTTGGATTTTGACCGCTTGGAAGAGTACTTTAAATCTGGACAGATTAAGTTCTTCTATACTATCAGTCGTTACTCCAATCCTCTTGGATTAAGTTATAATGCTAGCGAAAAAGAAAAGCTAGCCCAACTTGCCAATCAGTATAATGTTTATATAGTGGAAGATGACTATATGGGAGACTTTAGTGATAGTAAAAATCTCCCTATTCACTACTATGATACCCAAAATCAGACCATCTATATCAAATCCTTCTCCATGACCCTTTTTCCAGGTTTGCGCCTAGGTAGCCTTGTCTTACCTCCTAATCTTAAGTCTACCTTTTTGAGCCACAAGGGACTTATTGACTATGATACCAATCTCATCATGCAAAAAGCACTTTCCGTTTATCTCGAAAATGGCATGTTCCAAAAAAACATTAAGAAACTTGGTGACCTCTTTCAACAAAACATGGCTAAAAGTCAAGCAATCATTGCCAAATCTAAGGTTAGCATTCCTTATCAGATTTCCCCTAGACATGTGACCTGGCAACTTCCTAAGGAGTTTTCACTTGAAAAATTCAAAGCCCACAAGCAGATTCGTTTTTTAGAATCATCCTTTATTAGACCAACTTCTGAAACTTATCTGCAGATAGGTCATGGACAGGAACTGGAATCCTTTATAAAAATTTTAAAAAAGACAAAGTGACAATCATAACCACCCGTCTAACGGGTGGT
>NZ_KV832468.1:0-5045 GCF_001837455.1 Streptococcus sp. HMSC068F04 | reverse complement strand
CGCTAAGCGACTACCGTATCTAACAGGGGGCAACCCCCAACTACATCAGGCGTACTAGGGCTTAACTTCTGTGTTCGGCATGGGAACAGGTGTATCTCCTAGGCTATCGTCACTTAACTCTGAGTATTCTCAACTCAAAATTGAATATCTATACTGTATCAGGAAACCAAATCGTTGTCAATATGTCTCAGTTACTTTCTTTGGATAAGTCCTCGAGCTATTAGTATTAGTCCGCTACATGTGTCACCACACTTCCACTTCTAACCTATCAACCTGATCATCTCTCAGGGCTCTTACTGATATAAAATCATGGGAAATCTCATCTTGAGGTGGGCTTCACACTTAGATGCTTTCAGCGTTTATCCCTTCCCTACATAGCTACCCAGCGATGCTCTTGGCAGAACAACTGGTACACCAGCGGTAAGTCCACTCTGGTCCTCTCGTACTAGGAGCAGATCCTCTCAAATTTCCTACGCCCGCGACGGATAGGGACCGAACTGTCTCACGACGTTCTGAACCCAGCTCGCGTGCCGCTTTAATGGGCGAACAGCCCAACCCTTGGGACCGACTACAGCCCCAGGATGCGACGAGCCGACATCGAGGTGCCAAACCTCCCCGTCGATGTGAACTCTTGGGGGAGATAAGCCTGTTATCCCCAGGGTAGCTTTTATCCGTTGAGCGATGGCCCTTCCATGCGGAACCACCGGATCACTAAGCCCGACTTTCGTCCCTGCTCGAGTTGTAACTCTCGCAGTCAAGCTCCCTTATACCTTTACACTCTGCGAATGATTTCCAACCATTCTGAGGGAACCTTTGGGCGCCTCCGTTACCTTTTAGGAGGCGACCGCCCCAGTCAAACTGCCCGTCAGACACTGTCTCCGATAGGGATAACCTATCTGGGTTAGAGTAGCCATAACACAAGGGTAGTATCCCAACAACGCCTCACTCGAAACTGGCGTCCCGAGGTCATAGGCTCCTACCTATCCTGTACATGTGGTACAGATACTCAATATCAAACTGCAGTAAAGCTCCATGGGGTCTTTCCGTCCTGTCGCGGGTAACCTGCATCTTCACAGGTACTAAAATTTCACCGAGTCTCTCGTTGAGACAGTGCCCAAATCATTACGCCTTTCGTGCGGGTCGGAACTTACCCGACAAGGAATTTCGCTACCTTAGGACCGTTATAGTTACGGCCGCCGTTTACTGGGGCTTCAATTCATACCTTCGCTATTGCTAAGCACTCCTCTTAACCTTCCAGCACCGGGCAGGCGTCACCCCCTATACATCATCTTACGATTTAGCAGAGAGCTGTGTTTTTGATAAACAGTTGCTTGGGCCTATTCACTGCGGCTGACCATAAGTCAGCGCCCCTTCTCCCGAAGTTACGGGGCCATTTTGCCGAGTTCCTTAACGAGAGTTCTCTCGCTCACCTGAGGCTACTCGCCTCGACTACCTGTGTCGGTTTGCGGTACGGGTAGAGTATAATTAACGCTAGAAGCTTTTCTCGGCAGTGTGACATCACTAACTTCGCTACTAAACTTCGCTCCCCATCACAGCTCAATGTTATAGATATAAGCATTTGACTCATATCACACCTCACTGCTTGGCCAGACACTTCCAATCGTCTGGTTTAGTTAGCCTACTGCGTCCCTCCATCACTATATACTCTAGTACAGGAATATCAACCTGTTGTCCATCGGATACACCTTTCGGTCTCTCCTTAGGTCCCGACTAACCCAGGGCGGACGAGCCTTCCCCTGGAAACCTTAGTCTTACGGTGGACAGGATTCTCACCTGTCTTTCGCTACTCATACCGGCATTCTCACTTCTATGCGCTCCAGCACTCCTCACGGTACACCTTCTTCGCACATAGAACGCTCTCCTACCATACCTATAAAGGTATCCACAGCTTCGGTAATATGTTTTAGCCCCGGTACATTTTCGGCGCAGGGTCACTCGACTAGTGAGCTATTACGCACTCTTTGAATGAATAGCTGCTTCTAAGCTAACATCCTAGTTGTCTGTGCAACCCCACATCCTTTTCCACTTAACATATATTTTGGGACCTTAGCTGGTGGTCTGGGCTGTTTCCCTTTCGACTACGGATCTTAGCACTCGCAGTCTGACTGCCGATTATATCTCGTTGGCATTCGGAGTTTATCTGAGATTGGTAATCCGGGATGGACCCCTCACCCAAACAGTGCTCTACCTCCAAGAGACTTAACATCGACGCTAGCCCTAAAGCTATTTCGGAGAGAACCAGCTATCTCCAAGTTCGTTTGGAATTTCTCCGCTACCCACAAGTCATCCAAGCACTTTTCAACGTGCCCTGGTTCGGTCCTCCAGTGAGTTTTACCTCACCTTCAACCTGCTCATGGGTAGGTCACATGGTTTCGGGTCTACGACATGATACTAATACGCCCTATTAAGACTCGGTTTCCCTACGGCTCCGTCTCTTCAACTTAACCTCGCATCATATCGTAACTCGCCGGTTCATTCTACAAAAGGCACGCTCTCACCCATTAACGGGCTCGAACTTGTTGTAGGCACACGGTTTCAGGTTCTATTTCACTCCCCTCCCGGGGTGCTTTTCACCTTTCCCTCACGGTACTGGTTCACTATCGGTCACTAGAGAGTATTTAGGGTTGGGAGATGGTCCTCCCAGATTCCGACGAGATTTCTCGTGTCTCGCCGTACTCAGGATACTGCTAGGTATAAAGACTATTTCGAATACGAGGCTATTACTCTCTTTGGCCTACCTTCCCAGGTAGTTCTTCTATAATCTTTAAGTCCACGTTGCAGTCCTACAACCCCGAAGAGTAAACTCTTCGGTTTGCCCTCTTGCCGTTTCGCTCGCCGCTACTAAGGCAATCGCTTTTGCTTTCTCTTCCTGCAGCTACTTAGATGTTTCAGTTCACTGCGTCTTCCTCTACATTACCTTAACAGTAATGAGTGACAGGCATTACCTGCCGGGTTCCCCCATTCGGACATCTCTGGATCATTGCTCACTTACAGCTCCCCAAAGCATTTCGTCGTTAGTCACGTCCTTCATCGGCTTCTAGTGCCAAGGCATCCACCGTGCGCCCTTATTAACTTAACCTTATTTTGGTCTTTCGACCTAACTCATTAAATATTCACAGCGTTTCGGTTTATTTTCTTGTTACTATCTATATGTAATTAATTACATATGGAATTTGATATAGATATTCAATTTTCAATGGACAATACTTGAATCTTGCGATTCAATGGAGCCTAGCGGGATCGAACCGCTGACCTCCTGCGTGCAAAGCAGGCGCTCTCCCAGCTGAGCTAAGGCCCCACAAGACCTCTCAAAACTAAATAAGAAACTCAAGTACATTCCGTTTTTCCTTAGAAAGGAGGTGATCCAGCCGCACCTTCCGATACGGCTACCTTGTTACGACTTCACCCCAATCATCTATCCCACCTTAGGCGGCTGGCTCCAAAAGGTTACCTCACCGACTTCGGGTGTTACAAACTCTCGTGGTGTGACGGGCGGTGTGTACAAGGCCCGGGAACGTATTCACCGCGGCGTGCTGATCCGCGATTACTAGCGATTCCGACTTCATGTAGGCGAGTTGCAGCCTACAATCCGAACTGAGATTGGCTTTAAGAGATTAGCTTGCCGTCACCGACTCGCAACTCGTTGTACCAACCATTGTAGCACGTGTGTAGCCCAGGTCATAAGGGGCATGATGATTTGACGTCATCCCCACCTTCCTCCGGTTTATTACCGGCAGTCTCGCTAGAGTGCCCAACTGAATGATGGCAACTAACAATAGGGGTTGCGCTCGTTGCGGGACTTAACCCAACATCTCACGACACGAGCTGACGACAACCATGCACCACCTGTCACCGATGTACCGAAGTAACTTTCTATCTCTAGAAATAGCATCGGGATGTCAAGACCTGGTAAGGTTCTTCGCGTTGCTTCGAATTAAACCACATGCTCCACCGCTTGTGCGGGCCCCCGTCAATTCCTTTGAGTTTCAACCTTGCGGTCGTACTCCCCAGGCGGAGTGCTTAATGCGTTAGCTGCGGCACTGAATCCCGGAAAGGATCCAACACCTAGCACTCATCGTTTACGGCGTGGACTACCAGGGTATCTAATCCTGTTCGCTCCCCACGCTTTCGAGCCTCAGCGTCAGTTACAGACCAGAGAGCCGCTTTCGCCACCGGTGTTCCTCCATATATCTACGCATTTCACCGCTACACATGGAATTCCACTCTCCCCTTCTGCACTCAAGTTTGACAGTTTCCAAAGCGAACTATGGTTGAGCCACAGCCTTTAACTTCAGACTTATCAAACCGCCTGCGCTCGCTTTACGCCCAATAAATCCGGACAACGCTCGGGACCTACGTATTACCGCGGCTGCTGGCACGTAGTTAGCCGTCCCTTTCTGGTAAGCTACCGTCACAGTGTGAACTTTCCACTCTCACACTCGTTCTTGACTTACAACAGAGCTTTACGATCCGAAAACCTTCTTCACTCACGCGGCGTTGCTCGGTCAGGGTTGCCCCCATTGCCGAAGATTCCCTACTGCTGCCTCCCGTAGGAGTCTGGGCCGTGTCTCAGTCCCAGTGTGGCCGATCACCCTCTCAGGTCGGCTATGTATCGTCGCCTAGGTGAGCCGTTACCTCACCTACTAGCTAATACAACGCAGGTCCATCTTGTAGTGGAGCATTTGCCCCTTTCAAATAAATGACATGAGTCATCCATTGTTATGCGGTATTAGCTATCGTTTCCAATAGTTATCCCCCGCTACAAGGCAGGTTACCTACGCGTTACTCACCCGTTCGCAACTCATCCAAGAAGAGCAAGCTCCTCTCTTCAGCGTTCTACTTGCATGTATTAGGCACGCCGCCAGCGTTCGTCCTGAGCCAGGATCAAACTCTCATTAAAAACTTTAATAATTGTTCGAGCGTTAACTCATTACCGTCGTCTGACGATTTATTCTTGTAAATTGACAGGTTATAATTTCTTCTATAACCCTGCACTTGGTTTCTTATTCAGTTCTCAAAGGTCT